>JBAPSR010000599.1:0-5024 GCA_049281755.1 Binataceae bacterium (SeqCode) | reverse complement strand
TCGGCTACCCCGACACCCCGAATTATCGAGACAGCACCCGCAAACGCGTCGTCGAGTCGATCGACAAGAGCCTCAAGGCGCTCAACACCGACTACGTCGATGCGTACCTGATCCACTGGCCCGATCGGGTCACGCCGTTCGAAGAGCCGATGCAGGCGCTCGACGAGCTCGTCAAGGCGGGCAAGGTCAGGGCTGTGGGCTTGTCCAACTTCAAGCTCAGCGAGATCGAGCGATGCGCGCGCACGCGGCGGGTGGACGTGGTCCAGTACTGCTGGAACATGTTCGATCGCCGCATGCAAAAGGAAATCTTCCCGTACTGCCGCGAGAACGGAATCGGCGTGATGGCGTATGGCTCGCTCGCGTACGGGATGCTGACCGGCACGCTCAGCGAGGAGTCGGCATTCGAGAAGGGCGACTGGCGCTCGCGTCGCGGCAAGCTCGGCAATATCAATCTGTTTCAGCATCTCTTTGGCGCCGATCATTTTCTCAACAATCTGCGCGCCGTTGAGGACCTGAAGGCGGTTGCAAAGCGCTACAACAAATCGCTCCCGCAGCTTGCTCTGCGCTGGACGCTCTCGAATCCAGCCGTCAGCACCGCGCTCGTCGGATGCCGCAATCCGCGCGAAGTCGATGACAATGCCGGCGCGCTTGGATGGTCTATCTCCGACGCGGATATGAAAGAGATCGATGCGATCTTTACGCGTCATGGCGCGATCACGATGCCCGAGACCTGGCTCGAGACTGAGTAATTATTTGCTATTGAACTGAGTCGTCGCGAATACGCGAGGTACAATATGCCGGTTCAGAAATTTGCGCCGATGACCAAGAATTTTCCGACCTTCGATTGCGATGCCCACGTCACGGAGCCCCCTTGGCTGTGGGAGCGCGCGAAAGACTGGCTGACCAAAGACGAATACGAGGCGCTCAAAAATACCATCTGGTACGATCCTGAAACCGATCAGCTAATAGTCAATGGCAAAGGCGGCGCGGGAATCGGCTCACAGCGTATCGGCGGAGCCGCTGGAATGGTCAACGTGCTGTCGCTTGCCGGCCCCGGGCTCAAGCACGATATCCAGCGTGCGCTCAACGTCCGTAACTTGAATCCCAAAACCGCGCTAACCAAGGAACAGGCTGAGTATATCGATCACAAGGGTTCCTACGAGCCCAAGCCGCGCCTGCGCGACATGGATGTGCAGGGTATCGATCAGGTGATGATCATTCCGACCGATATCGATACCTATCCGTGGCTGCTCAATGCGGTCGGCGCCAAAGCGATGTGCAAGGCGTACAACGAATGGGCATACGAGTACTGCCAGGAGAATCCCGAACGGCTCTATTTCGCCGCGATGCTTCCGATGCAGGATCCAAAATTCGCGGAGCAGGAAGTGTATCGCGTCGCGGACAAGGGATGCCGTGTCGGCCTGGTGCGGCCGATCGACGCGATGGGCAATTATCCGATCCAGCCCAAGTACGAGCGCGTGTGGCGCGCGATGGAAGAGACCGGGGTCGTGTACGGGATGCATCCGTTTCCGGCGTTCGGCTCGCTCAAGCCGCCGGGCTATACCGAGCAGCACTCAGGCGCCGAGTTGATTTCTCTGACCGCGACCTCTTCGGGTTTGCCGCATTCGTTTCTGATCAACGTGCAGGATTTCCAGGCGGAAGCGTCGCTGTGGGTCGTGATGGTCCTGATGTCGGGATTCTTCGACCGTTTTCCGAAACTGAAGGCGGCGGTGTTCGAGGCGTCATCAACCTGGCTCAGCTTCGTGCTCGATGAATGCGACAAGAACTACAAGCTCTATCGCAACGAGCGGCGCTTGCGTCCGCTCAAGAAACTGCCGAGCGAGACCTTCTTCGAGCGCTGCGTTACAGGTTTCGAGGGCGACGAGGCTCCGCCGTCGCGCCTGCCGGAATTTTACGAGAACATCCTGGCGTGGTCGTCCGACGTGTACCATCACGACGGCGACGATGCCTGGCGCGCGATCGATACGATGAGGAAGTGCGAGCTGCCGGAGCCGTATCAAGCCAAGTTCTTGGGCGGCAATGCGCGCAAGATGTACCGCATCGATGCGCCCAAAACATTCATCGCCGATCGCGTCACCGAAATTGAACGTCCGGACTGGTGGCCCACCGAAGAAGAAATCAAGCAGTCGCTTCATCCCGAAGCTTCGGTCAGACGGCAGATTCCTCCGCGATAGCAACATAGGGCGGGACAGAGGACGACCATGGCGAACAAGCAGTTTGCAGTTTTTGATAGCGACTCGCACGTCGTCGAGCCACCCGAGTTGTGGAACAAATACCTGGACCCCGAATTCCGCACGCTCGGGAAAATCGCGCTCTGGCGTGAGGACGGCACGCTCGGCTCGTATCTCAAGGTCAACGGCAAGGTTTTCCGCGACCCGATGAACTCCAACATCCCGCGCCACGCGATCTGGCGCCCCGGGATGACTTGGGACAAGGTCGGCGAGCTCGACCCTGGTACTCGACACGCCGCGACCGCGGGCGCTTCAAATGCGCAGGCGCGCTTGCGCGATATGGATGCGATGGGCGTCGACCAGGCGCTGCTCTATCCCACCTGGTTCGCCGAGGGCTTCCACCTCGTCGAGGATCCCGATATCGCGTATGCGCTCGCACGCGCCTACAACGACTGGATTGCGGATTTCTGCAAAGCCGCGCCCGATCGCCTGTTCGCCGCGTCGATGGTTCCGCTGCAGAACCTGGACTACGCCGTCGCGGAGCTTCGCCGCACCGCGAAGATTCCTTGTTTTCGCGCGGCGTTCATCCGGCCGATGTTTCTCGAGGGCCACTACTTCACGCATCCGATGTACGATCCGCTCTGGGGTGAGCTCGAAAGTCTCCGCACCACCGTCGCGGTGCATCCTGCGACAGGGCTGTGGAACCCGGAGTGGACTTCGCACGGTCCGTTCTTCGAGAAAATAAAGACTCGCCTGAACCATCGTGCATTCTCAACCGCTGGAGGAGCCGGTCCCGCCGCCGGCGGCGGCTCGGACATCACCTTCGGCTTCACCGCGTCGCCGCCGCTGGGACATCCGATCGCGCAGATCCTGGCGCCGTGGCTCGACAATCATATGTTCGTCGCATCGACGCTGATCGGATTCACCGTGATGCAGCGCTACCCGAACATGAAGATGGTGGTCGCGCACGGCAAAGCCTCGTGGATGGAAGAAGTGCTCGAGAAGATGGAAGCGTCAACCCGCACGATTCCGCTCCTGCACTACTATCCAGTGCGGACCGATACCGAAGAAATGTGGGAAGAAGGCAAGATCATGCTCGGTTTCGACGCCGAGGAGCGCCTGATCCAGAAACTCCCCGACGACTTCGCCGAGAAGATTGTCTGGGGCTCGCGCTATCCGCATCACGACACCACCAGCGCACACGATGCGATCGCGACGCTCGTGGCGGCTCGCGTCGAAGAGCCAACTATCGCGCGAATGCTCGGCCGCAATGCCGCCGAACAATTCGGCGTCACGCTGCGGGAGACTGCCGGCGCATAGTGCTCTCACTGAATTCGTCGTGCGCCGACCAGGCCGTGCGATCGGCAAGAGCATGACCGCGAACGTGTGAAGAGGCCCTGAAGCATGGATTTCGATCTAAACGATCAGCAGCAGGAAATCGTCCGCCAGGTCCGCACTCTATGCGCCAATTTTCCCGACGAGTATTGGCGGGAAAAGGACCGCAAGGCAGAGTTTCCGAACGAATTTTTCCGCGCGGTCGCTGAGGCGGGATATCTGGGAGTAGCGATTCCCGAAGCGTACGGCGGCAGCGGACTGGGCGTTACCGAGGCCGCGCTGGTATTGCTCGAGGTGGCGGCATCCGGCGGCGCGATGGCGGCTGCCAGCTCGATCCATCTTTCGATCTTCGGTGTGAGCCCGTTGGTGCATCACGGCACCGAGGAACAGAAGCGCCGCTACCTGCCAAAAGTTGTGCGCGGCGAGATCCACGTCGCGTTCGCGGTGACCGAGCCGGACGCCGGCAACGACATCACGCATATCAAGACCGCTGCTCGACGCGACGGCGATTCCTACGTGATAAACGGCCGCAAAGTTTTCACGACCAAGGCGCGCGAGGCGAGCAAGATGCTGATCTTGACGCGCACGACGCCGTTTGAGCAGGTCAAACGAAAGACCGATGGAATGAGCCTGTTCTTCGCGGACCTCGATCCTGCCGCGGTCGAAGTCCGCGAGCTGGAAAAATTAGGGCGAGCGGCGGTCGATACCAACATGCTTTTTGTCGACAATCTGCGAGTTCCGGTTAGCGACCTTATAGGCGAAGAAGGGCGCGGCTTTCATTGCCTGCTCGACGGCCTGAATCCCGAACGAATCCTGGTCGCTGCGGAAGCTATCGGAATTGGGCGGGTCGCGATCACGAAAGCGATTCGCTACGCAAAGGAACGCATCGTCTTCGATCGTCCGATCGGAAAAAACCAGGCAATCGCGCATCCGCTGGCTGATTCATTTACCAAGCTCGAGGCCGCGGAATTGATGATGCTCCGCGCGGCCACGCTGTACGATCGCGGCAAACCCTGCGGCGGCGAGGCCAATGCCGCCAAGCTTCGCGCGGCCGACGCCGGATTCGAAGCATGCGATCGCGCGGTTCAAACGCTCGGTGGCTACGGGTACATCCGGGACTACGACGTCGAGCGGTATTTCCGCGAGTGCCGCCTGACAAAGATAGCGCCTGTCTCACAGGAGATGGCGCTCAACTCGATCTGTGAGCACGTGCTCGGCCTTCCACGCTCGTATTAGTGCAGGAGCAGTTCAGAACTGAACCAAGGAGTAATCCAATGCATGTAGGCTATGGAGTCGCCTTTCAGAATCCGCACAACACCATTTCCGACGCCGAGGTCTATCGCAACGAACTGAGATTATGCGAGATGGCAGAGCCGCTCGGATTCGATTCGGTCTGGTCGGTCGAGCATCATTTTGATGACTACACGATGTGCCCTGACGTGCTGCAGTTCTTGGCCTACATGGCTGGCAAAACGAGCAAGGTGCAGTTGGGGTCGA
>JBAPSR010000598.1:0-12673 GCA_049281755.1 Binataceae bacterium (SeqCode) | reverse complement strand
GGCGCAGGCCGTCGCCGAGCGAGATCGTAACGTCGTGCTCGCGCAGGATCGCGCAGACCTCGTCATAATGTTCGTAGAGCGGGTTCTCGTTGCCGGTGCGCTCGATCCACGCCGCCAGCAGCGCGCCGCCGCGCGACACGATCCCTTCGATCCGCTGATGCCCGCGCAGCTTGCTGACCGAATCGCGCGTGACGCCGCAATGCAGCGTCATGTAATCAACGCCCTGGCGCGCCTGGCGTTCGATCACCTCGAGAAAGTACGCGGCGTCGAGCTCCATGATCGAATGCTCGGACGCGACCTGGTAGATCGGCACGGTGCCGAGGATTATCGAGCATCGCGAGAGCAGCTCGCCGCGAATCTTGTCGAGGTCGGTGCCGGTCGAAAGATCCATCACCGAGTCGGCGCCGTAGCGCACCGCGGTGTAGAGCTTCTCGACTTCCTCTTCGAGCAGTTGATGGAAATTCGAGGCGCCGATATTGGCGTTGACCTTGGTGCGCAGCCGTTTGCCGATTCCGATTGCGCGGAACTGATGATGCGCGTTGTGCGGAATCACCACCTCGCCGGAAGCGACCAGCGCGCGGACTTCTTCGGGCGTAAGTCCTTCGTCCTCGGCGACTTCGCCGATTTCGCGGGTGATAATTCCTTTGCGCGCGGATTCAATCTGGGTCATTTCGACACCTCGGCGGACAAGGCGCGTCCGCGATCAACAACTTATCCTAAACCTATTCTAGTCTTCGCCGTAGGCGATGCCATTTTTTTCGCACAGCGTGCGCAGCTCGCGGATCATCCGCTCGGAGCGGGCCAGGTGCGCTATCGCGATAAAGTTCGCCAGCGCGACGAAGAACATCGCGGCCGTAGCCCAGTACATATGCGCGAGCACGCTGCCGCCGTGGATCACGTGCACGCCGTAGCCGTACGCGACGAATAAAATCGCAAGCCCGACGAGTGTAAGCAGAATCGTAACGCGGGTCATCTGTCTTCAGGCTGGCCGCCGATTGTGCGGAGGCCTATTCGCGGCCGCGGGCGTTATGCCGATCGATCACCGGCAGGTTTACCGGCTTGGCCGTCTCTTCGTAGTCTTTCTGATCTTCAGGAAGTCCGCGCTCGGTGTACTTGCGCAGCTCTGGACGCAGCGGATCGAAAACCTGTGCGTCCTGCTCGCGGTACCACGCCAGCATCTCGTTCATATTGCCGTCGCGCCCGTCCTTGGCGATAACGCGCGAGCGATGCATCAGCATCTCCTTGGTCTCGACAAAATCCTTGCGGTCGAAGCCCCAGATGCGCGGATGCACGTAGGTATCCATCCGGATCGCGTCGCACGGGCACGCCTCGACGCACAGCCCGCAGTAGATGCATCGCAGAGTGTCGATTTCGTAGCGCACCGGAAATTTTTCGATATGCGGATCTTCGGCCTCGCCCGCTTCGATATAGATGCATTGCGCGGGGCAGGCGGTCGCGCACAGGAAGCACGCGGTGCATCGCACGGAGTTGTCCTCGCGGATCGTCAGGCGATGGCTGCCGCGGAAGTTGTCGGAGTAGCGTTTGCGCTCTTCCGGATACTGCACGGTGGCCGACGCGCGGCGCGATTTCGCCAGGCCGAACAGGTGCGCAAAGTTGAGCGCGAAATTTCGCACGAAATGGAAATTGGTAATCGCGAGACCCCGCAGGATTTCGGGCAGATAGATCCGCTCCGAAAAGGTCATTTCCTCGCGTCGTTTCATTCTATAACCAGCACAAATTCCCGTGTCAGGATTGAGGTTTCTGAAGCCCGCGCGCCGCTGCGGCGCGCAAAAGAACTCGCACCGCAACTATAAGGGCCGCAAGCTTTTGTAGTCAAGGTGAACCGCCGCTTGGGCACCGCACCATAATGAGATCGCTATCGTCCGCCTCGCCCGAAGCCAGCACGAACTTGCGCGAACCAACGACCGCGAAGCCATAACGTTCGTACAAGGCGCGGGCGCGATGGTTCCGCTCCCAGACGTCTAGATAGATCGCAGGCGCATTTCTTAAGCGCGGATGCCCGAGCGCGGCCTCAATCAGGGACGAGCCGATCTTCTGGCTCTGAAAATCCGGATGAACATAGATGCGGCGCAGTTCCTGATCGCCGGGTGCAGCGGTTTCCGCATGAGAGATGCCGAACTGCACGAATCCGACGAGGCCGGGCGGCCCCTCGGCGATCAGAAAGACGTCCTGGTGCATCGCTTCGCCGAAATAGTCATCGGACAACCTTTCTCCCAGGTGATGTTCCAGGTCGTCCGATTTGAAGCTGCCGCCAAACGCGATCGCATAGGTCCACCGCGCAAACTCGGCGAGAGCGGGAATGTCGTCCGCTTCGATTTGCCGGATGACCACGTCTGGCCGCTTCGTCCAGCTATGCCAGGCGCGTGTACAGCCGCGTCGGATTTTCGTGCAAGATCTTGCGGCGCACTTCGGGCGAGAATTCTTTACGCCCCGCCGTGAACTTTACCGTATCGGGAAAGCGGCCGTCGAAATGGGGATAGTCCGACGCGTACAAAATCCGATCGGCGCCGACATGCTCGACGACGTAGGGCAGCGTCTCTTCGTCGGGATCGCAGGAGATGAAAAAATTCTCCGAGCGGATCACCTCTGACGGCTTGCGCTTCAGGTTCGGCACGTACTCGGGCATCAGCTCGTAGTGCTCGTCCAGGCGCTCCATCCAGAACGGTAGCCATCCGACTCCCGCCTCAAGGAACGCGCAGCGCAGCTTCGGAAACAGATCGAGCACGCCGCCGCCGACGAACGCCGCGATCCCGCGCATCACCTCGAACGGATTGGTCGCCGAATGCTGGATGAAAAGATTGTTGCCCATCTCAAAGGTGCCCAGCCCGTATGGAGGCCGCGCGGTGCCCCCGTGGAAGCATGCCGGCAGGTCGGTCTCTTCGCAGGCGCGCCAGATCGGATGGAACGCAGGATGGTCGAGCAGCTTGTCATCCATGTGCGCGGACAGGTAGATGCCGACGCACCACGGCTCCTTGGCGACGCGGCGGATTTCCTCGGCGGCGCGCTCGGGATCACGCATCGGCACGATCGCGACGCCAGTGAGCCTCGCGGGATACGCGGCGCAATAGTCGGCGAGCCATCGATGGTACGCGCGGATCATCGCGATTTCGAAATCCACCGACTTGAGCGCGCAGAAACTCGAGACCACCGTCGCGAAGATGACGGCTACGTCGATTCCTTCGCGCTCCATGTCTTTGACCCGGATGTGCGGGTCGTGGCCGCCGCGCATGTCGGGAATCTCGCCGGAGGGTTTGCGTCCCGAGCGCATCAGCGGTTTGTCCAGTTCCGCCACGCCGAGCGGGCGCCCGGTATTGAGCTGATGAAAAAAGCCGAAGAAGAATTTCGAGGTGCGGGTCGCGGCGATTTTCTTGAGCTCGTCCAGGTCGGCGCGGAATTTCGGGTCGATATACTGGTCATAGAGCTCGTTGGGCTCCATCACGTGGCCGTCGGCGTCGATAACCTTGGTTCCGTTGAACATGGCTTGTGGCTCCCGCGTGCGAATCGGATCGTGCGATTCGATATATCGCGCAGGCGGGCAGTGAAACTCAAGCCGCGCGGATCACTTCAGCTATTGCCGCGAACGCTCCACTTCTGCCATTCCCGCGCGTGGGTGCCGCGCGAGGAATCCCGTTCTCACCGTCGGGCTCTCCGCCACCTGGGAGTTACTGCATGGAGGCTTCGGGATTTCTCGCCTATAGCTCGAAATGACGATTGGGGGCTCGGCTCAGGCTACGACATTCATGCCCCAAGCTCTCATTCGTCATTTCGACCGAAGGGAGAAATCCCGAGGCGTCCATGCTAAGAGTCCACGCTTCATGCAGCGGTCTTCCGTTCGGGATTCCTCGCGCGCGGCAGCTATCCGCGTGACACATCAGCGCCGAGAGCCGCGAGCCGTCGCTGCTTCTAGCGGGCGTCGGCGCGGCGCAGGAAGTCGCGCACTACCGAGAGGTAACGGGCGGGTTCCTCGAGCTGGGGCATGTGCGAGCTGTGTTCGAAGATCGCGAGCTCGGAGTTCGGCACCAGGCTCTGGTACCACTCGGTTGCTTCGGGAGTGGTTTCGTCGAAGCGTCCGGCGAGGAACAGCGCCGGAATTTCGATTTTGTTCAGGCCCGCGGTGCTGTTGTATTCGCGCAGATTGCCGGTGCAGGTGAACTCATTGGCTCCCCACATCGTCTGGTACGGCTGCGCTCCGGTCCCCGCCACCGAGCGATTCAGCGCGTCCGGCCAGGTCTGGAGCCTGCACACGTGGCGCCGGTAAAACGCGAACGTAGCAATCTGATATTCGGGCGTATCCTCGCCGCCGTGCGTGTAGGCGTGCGTGATCGCTTCGCGCGCGGCCAGGGGCAAGTCGGCGCACAGCCGCTTCATGTCTTCCAGATAGCGCGGGACCGACAGGCACGGATTCGCCATCACCACGCTCGCGACCCCCGTCGGTCTTCCCAGCAGGTATTCGGCGGCGAGAATGGTTCCCCATGATTGTCCGAGAATATGCACGCGGCGAAGATCCAGCGCCGCGCGTAACTGCGCCGCCTCGGCCACGAAACGCTCCAGGCGCCACAGGCTCGGGTCGTCGGGCTGATCCGAGCGGCCGCATCCGAGCTGATCGTAGAACACGACCGGCCGTTCGTCGCCGAGAGCCTCGAGCGGTTCGAGATAATCGTGCGGAACTCCGGGGCCGCCATGCATCAGCAGGAGCGGGGTTCCCGGGCCCTCGCCCACGATCCGGTACCATACGCGGCCGCCGGTCACGGCGACGAAGCCCTCTCGATCCCGCGACAATGCTTGCTGATTTTCCTGCATGAGGCCTCGCGACTTTCCGGCAATGCTCTAATATATTCCTTGCTCAGCGTGCGGCGCGAGTAAATTTATTTTAAGCGTCCGTCAAATCGGAAAAAGGAGATTGGAAATCAAGATGATCACTCGACGCGAGATGATGAAATCTGCGGGTATCGGCTCGGCGCTGCTCGCCGCGGGGATGCTGAGCGCGCTTGCGGATTCGCCGGCGGCGCGCGCCGCGGCTAAAAGCGATTCCGGCAAGTCCGACGCCGGCGTGACCGTGACCAAGGTCTATGACTATCCAATCGAAGAGCTTCCCGGCTCCAACGGTATCGTCGTGCGGGTCGATTACGCGCCGGGAGCCGCGTCGTCGCCGCATCATCATCCTGGTTCGGCATTTGTCTACGTGCTCGACGGAGCGATCGAGAGCCAGGTCGCGCCCGGTCCGATCGTCAAGTACGAAAAAGGCCAGATGTGGTACGAGGAGCCCAAGGCGTTCCATAAGGTTTCGCGCAATGCCAGCAAGACCGCGCCGGCCAGTATCCTGGCGTTCCTGATCGTTCCGCACGGCGCGGCGTTGGAATTGCCCGGCAAGTGACGCACCTGTTTTCCGCGCGCGTGTTCCAATAAACATTGCACGCGATGAATCCGGACGGCGCGAAAACTCCCGCAGCCGAGCCGCGCGCGCTCACGCGCAGCGAGGCGGCGCATACCCTCGTCGCGAGCTTCCTCGGATGGACCCTCGACGCGTTCGATTTCTTCATCCTGGTTTTCGTCCTGCCGACGATCGCAAAGGAATTCCATCGCTCGGTCGCCGACGTTGCGTTCACGATCACGGCGACGCTCGCGATGCGCCCGGTGGGCGCGGTGCTGTTCGGATGGATCGCGGACCGCTACGGGCGCCGCGTTCCGCTGATGATCGATATCGTTTTCTACTCGATTATCGAGGTCGCCAGCGGCTTCGCGCCCAACTACACCGCGTTTCTGATTCTGCGCGCGCTGTATGGAATCGGGATGGGCGGCGAGTGGGGTGTGGGCGCATCGCTCGCGATGGAAGCGGTCGGTAACCGCCAGCGCGGATTCTTCTCGGGTCTGCTGCAGGAAGGTTACGCCGTCGGATATCTGCTGGCGGCGGGCGCGTTCTTTTTCGTGTTTCCGTACTTCGGATGGCGCGCGATGTTTTTCGTCGGCGGATTGCCTGCACTGCTGACGATCTATATCCGCAGCAAAGTTCCCGAGTCCGAATCGTGGGAACGCACCCGTCCGGACCGCCACGCGATTGCGGGCGCGATTCGCCGCGACCTGAAACCGTTCCTCTACCTGATCGTGCTGATGACGGCGATGAATTTCGTATCGCACGGCACCCAGGATCTGTATCCGACCTTCCTCCAGAAGGCGCGCGGACTCGACGCGCGCAGCGTCGCGACGATCGCGGTGGTGTACAACGTCGGCGCGATTTTGGGCGGGCTGTTCTTCGGCTACTGGTCGGACCGGATCGGACGGCGCTACACGATGGCGGCGTCGGTGATCATGGCGGGCCTGGTGATCCCGCTGTGGATCTACCCGCAATCGCTCATCTGGCTCGCGTTCGGCGCGTTCCTGATGCAGTTCATGGTGCAGGGCGCGTGGGGCGTTGTGCCGGCGCATCTGGCGGAAATGTCGCCGCCGGAAGCGCGTGGGCTGTTCTCGGGCGTCGCGTATCAGCTCGGCGTGCTGTTCGCCTCCTATGCCGCATTCGGTGAAGCGCTGCTCGCCGAGACCTTGGGCTATCAAGCCGCGCTCGCGGGCGTCGCCGCGATCGTGATGCTCACCGCGGCGATCGTGATTCTGCTCGGCCGCGAACGCATGGGCGTCGATCTGCATACGCAATCCTGAATTCGCGTGGTTTGACCATGGTCATTGACTATGGTCAAACCATCGCATGGCCGTTCAATCGATATCCGTATCGAAGTTCAAAGCGACTTGCCTGGCGGTAGTCGAGCGCGTGCGCAAAACCCGCAAGCCGATCGTGATCACCAAGTTTGGTAAACCTGTTGCTCAAATTTCTCCGCTCGAGCGGAAGCTCGACGCTAAACAATGGCTTGGCTCGATGGCAGGCACCGCGCGCATCATCGGCGACATAATTGAGCCCGTCGTTCCCATCGAGCACTACGACGCGTTCAAATATCCCTACGCGTTCAAAGACGATTGAGGCTTCTACTCGACACGCACATCTGGCTTTGGGGCGTATTCGAGACCGAGCGGCTCTCGGCGGGTCTGACGCGTGTCCTCTCGGACTCCCACAACGAAAGATGGCTCTCACCCCTGAGCATTCTTGAGTTCTACAACCTGGTCGCCAAGCGCAGAATCGCGATCGAAAAGGAATTGGGTGTTTGGGTTTCTGAGAGTATCGCGATCGCCGGTTTTCACGAAGCTACTCTAACCTATCAGGTTGCGCTCGAAGCCGCGCGCTTTCCCCTTCCCCATGGAGATCCGATCGATCGTCTACTAGTCGCGAGCGCGCGCGTCTACGAGCTCACGCTCGTAACTGCCGATCGGAATCTGATCGCTGCCGGAGCGGTTGATACGCTCGCGAACCGCTGACTCTCCCGTTACCTGCGGGACTTCCGCTCGGCGCAGGTTTGCGCTAAACGGTCGGTATGGATGGAGCGCCATCCGCCGGAGGTGAATCCATGAAGTTCGGTCTTTTCTATGAGATTTCTGTGCCGCGTCCATGGGGTCCTGACACAGAAAAAACCGTCTATGATCGCTGTCTCGAACAGGTGAAGCTCGCCGACGAACTCGGCTTCGACAATGTCTGGGCCGTCGAGCATCACTTCCTCGAAGAGTATTCGCATTGTCCCGCGCCGGAGTTGTTCCTGACGGCGTGCGCGATGATCACCAAGCGAATCAGGGTCGGCCACGGAATCGTGGTCTGCGTACCCGAGTTCAATCATCCGATCAAAATCGCCGAGCGCACCGCCGTGCTCGACATTCTCTCCGGCGGACGCCTCGAAGTCGGCACTGGCCGCTCCGCTACCTGGACCGAATTGGGCGGCTTCCGCGCCAATCCCGACGAGACCAAAAAGACCTGGGACGAATTCGTCCACTGCCTGCCCAAGATGTGGACCCAGGAACGCTATTCTTACGAGGGCCGCTCGTGGTCGATGCCGCAGCGGACGATCGTGCCCAAGCCGTTCCAGAAGCCGCACCCTCCGATGTGGGTCGCGGTCACCAGTCCCGGCACTGAGATCGACGCCGCCGAACGCGGGATGGGCAGCCTGGGCCTGACCTTCGGCGGATTCGCCGAACAGGATGAAAAGGTCAAGCGCTATCGCAAGATCATCAAGAACTGCACTCCCGTGGGTTCGTTCGTCAACGAGGCGGTCTCGACTGTCAACTTCCTCTATTGCCACGAGGACGACGCCGAGGGCGTCAAGATCGGCAAGCGGATGACCGGCTCCTTCAACTACCTCGCCGCGCAGTTGCTGGCCGCGCGCGAGGCCTACCCGACCAAGTCGTATCCTTCCCTGGGGCTTCTGCCCTCGCTCAGGCGCGACGTGTCGGGCCCCGGCGACGAATCCGGCGCGCCAGAGGGAATCGCGATCGGCAACCCCGCGCGCATCACGCGCGAGCTCAAGAAATGGGAAGCGTGCGGCGTCGACCGGGTGAACTTCCTGCTGAACGCACTCGAGACGATTCCGCAGGAAAAAGTCCTCGCGAGCCTGCGCTTGTTCGCCAAAGAAGTGATGCCGCAATTTCAGACCAAGGGCGACGCCGCCGCGGCCGCCGCAGGAGGGCGCTGATGCCGCCGCGTTTGGGAAATCTTGATTTGAATTCGTTCGGCAAACTCGCTTGCGCGATCAATGGCTACAAAACCGATCAGCTGGTGCTCAAAGGCGTGCAGATTCTCGAGCTCCACAACGAGATCGATGACGATCCCGCCGACGCGCTGATCCCGCATACGATGCATCCCGCCATTCCGGCGTATGCGATCCTTAACCTGATGCATGCGCCGGCGAGTCCGTGGGGCGCATTCACGATCGGAGAGGTTCGCGTCGCAGGCCGCACCGGTGTGCGTCCGCGCGGTTTCGTGCTGCGCAGCTATTGCGACAACGATGCGGCGCGCAAGGAATTGGCCGCCAGGTGGGGTTACCCGGTTGCGGCGGGAGCCGTCAGTCTCGTGCTCCGCCACGATCGTATCGTCGGCAAGATCGTGGTGGGCGGCAAGACCGCGCTCGAAGTCGAGCTGATGGATCGCGACGCCATTTCCGGCGCCGACATCCAGTACATCGCCTCGATGCATCTGGCGCGCAACAGCGATGATGGCAAGCTGGTGCTGGTCCAGGTCGATCCCGAATACACCTTCTCAAAGGCCGAGCGCGGCAAGCCGCGCCTGCTCGCGCTCGATCCAGCCGCCTTCGGCGCTACCGCCTCGAATCTGCGCCTGATGAACCCGATCATGGCCTGCTTCGCGACCGCGGACATGACGCTGCCGCATATCCGCTATATCTGTAATCCGGAGCTGCCCGCGATGCAGGGGACGACCAAGGTCGCCGCGTAGCGGATCTTTAAAATCGAGTCCGATTCAAAGCCGCGCCGGGGATCTTCGGCGCGGCTTTTTATCGTCTTTCGCCTGCGTTTTGGGGATTTCGCAAAGCGACACGGTTAGGCATGCTATATCATGTCTATTGGCGTTTTATTATCACGCGCAACCGTCGATTTCCTACAAATCGTAGCAATAGTGCTACTCTTCGTAGTGTTTCGTAACTAAATCGCGTGTTTTGGCGCGCTATTTCCGCCTCCGACCGAGTTTTTCCTTCAATATGTTGCGGTCCAGCAACCAAAAGTTGCACCGCCGCCTGCCTCCGCCGTACTAAGCGTACAGAAACCCTACGGTCCGCAATGCCCCGATGCTGGCACAAGAGATGCTCCATCGGGTGACGCGATTAAGTCGCTAAAACACGCTCCTGCCCAGCTCGGTACGGCTGAGCGGGAACCAGGTGAAGGCATTTTGCCGGCACCCGGGGGGGAAGTTGCGGTGCACCGAACGGGGGAGGAGCGCGCGCCCGTATGCGGCGCGAGCCTGAGCGAAGGGGCGGGAAGGAAGAGTGGGGGTTTGAGCGCCGGTACGGTTACCAAGTTGAAATACTACTTGGTAATCGGTACCGAGCCAAATTAACTATCGGGGACAATGGCCAATTTCGGCCAGGAACAACTAGACCCAGGAGGACATGGTATGAGCATTTTCACAAAGATGTACGTAAAGGCTCGTGAGGCTTCGCGCGGTCAGACGATGACTGAGTACGCGTTGATCCTCTCGGCGGTCGCGGTGGTCGTGTTCGTCGGCTACAAGGCGATGGGCGGCGACATCCAGACACTGCTCAACAGCGTTGACAGCCAGCTGTAAAGCATAACCGCGGGCGGCCGGAAATCTCTGGCCGCCCGCACTACGCATCGCGAAAAGGGAGCACCACGATGAACTGTTTTGCCAGACTGTACGTGAAGGTACGGGAAGCTTCGCGTGGTCAGACGATGACTGAGTACGCGCTAATTCTCTCGGCGGTGGCCGTTGTTGTATTTGTCGGATATCAAGCCATGGGCGGCGACGTTCAAACGTTGCTGAACAGCGTCGATAGCCAGCTCTAGGGACGGCCGCATGCTTGGCTCCAGCCGGGCTTGTTGAGGAGGGCTCCTGACCGAGCCCTCCTCAATAGATTCGACTGATAGCCAATCTCCCTGGGAGGGCGACGTGATGAGCAAGAAATCTTCGACATCCACCATGAGCCGGGCGGCTCGTGGTCAGACCATGACCGAGTATGCATTGATTTTGGGCGCGATCGCGGCCGTCCTGGTTTCCCTGTACACGACCGCGGGTACCCTGCTGACGACACTGATCAGTAAGGTAGGTCCTCTTCTTTAGACGGCGATTCATCCCTGACAGTTCTGATTGATCGTGAGCGACGCGGCCGTGCGTCGGGATGTATCCGTGCGTCTGGTGGCCGAGGCGGCTGGGTGATGCCGGAAAGTGGATCCGGAAGATGAGCATCGACCGAATAGTCAAAAGATAGACCGCGATGGCATCTAACTTGCGTAGTAATTCAATGCTCACATCCGCCGCGATGGCGGAGTGACTAATTGACGGAGAATTCAGACAGGCGACCGGCGCGCGTTATCGCCGCCGGCGGGGAGGGGTGAAATGAGACGACCGATAGTATTCGTCGTGCTCGCGGGGTTGGCGGCGATGCTGGCTTCGGTGGTGGTGTACTCGGCGCTCAAACGGCGCGAGGCCGAGGTCCAGCAGGCGATGGCCAAGAATGTCGAGATCGTGGTGGCGGCCTACGACCTGCCGCTCGGCACCAAGATCGAAGGCAGCGAGCTCAAGATGGCCAAGTGGTCCGGCGACGCGATTCCTGAAGGCGCGTTCACGGACACGCATCAGGCGATCGGCAGTTACGTCAAGAGCCAGTTCGTTTCCAACGAGCCGATCACGGCCAACAAGTTGTTTTTGGGCCAGAAAACCGCGGGCGTGATGCCGCTGTTGATCCCGTTTGGGATGCGCGCGGTATCGGTCCCGGTCGACGAAGTCAGCGACATCGCCGGCTTCGTTCTGCCGCATACCCGGGTTGATGTGCTGGTCGCGCTCACCGGCGGCGAAGCCAACAGCAAGCCGCTGGCGAAGATCGTTCTTCAGAATGTCGAGGTTCTTGCGGTTGCGCAGGAAGTCGAAATGAAGAAGGACGCGCCCGAGGTGGTCAAGGTCGTGACCCTGCTGGTATCGCCGCAAGAGGCCGAGCGCCTTGCGCTGGCGAACCGTGAAGGGACGCTGCGCCTGGCGATGCGTAATTACAACGACAACAAGATTGTGCTCACCAGCGGCGCCGACGTTGCGCAAATGCTACGCGCCTACAGCCTCGAGCCTGACGTTCCGGTGATGTCGCCGCAGCCCGGACCGCGCCATGCCTACGCACCGGCGCCGCGTCCGCAGCCGTTCCAGGTTGAGATCTATCGCAACGGCAAGAGCTCCGAGTCGATGTCGTTTATCAATGAGGCTGCCCGCGAACGGTCGAGCAAGCATCAGAAGACCGCGTCCAGCGCCGATACCGAAGCTGCGGCGCCGGACAAGTCCGCGTCGGCCGCGTCGGACGATCACGATGAGGCAAGCGGCTCCGAAAAGGTCTCCGAGAACGATTCCAGCGAAGCCAAGAACGCGGCGGTTTCTGCCCCCGCGCCTTTGCCCGCTCCGCACGGAGTCCAGGTAACGGCTGGCGACGCCTCGATGACCGGCACGATGCCCTCATACGCGCCGTCGCCCAAAACTATCGATGTCCCATGACGCAGGTGGAAGAAGGTTGAGGAGATGACAATGAAACCAATACGAGGATGTGGAATCCTTCCGTGGCTCGCGGCCGCTCTTAGCCTGCTCATCTTTCGGCCGGGCCTGTCCTTTGCGGCTGCCGATGGCGGCTCGCAGATCTCAGTATCGCTCAACGCGGGCGAGACTTACGTAATCGACAACGTGGCTCCGGGCGCCACGCCCGGCGTGCGCGTGATCACCAATCCTCACGCGCTGGTCGTGCACAATGAGGATCCGGGCAAAGTGGTTCTCCTTGGAGCAGAGGCTGGCGAATGGGCGGTGACGCTCAAGACCTCGAGCGGTGAGACGGTTTACGACGTCTCCGTTAATGCGATCGGCAACAGCAGCGACATCAATAAGCCCGGGGACGCGCCCCCGGCGATCTCAGGCACGGGCCTTAAATCCGGCTCCGCGGCTCCGGTGATCGCGCGGGCGGACACGGACACGGGCACCGCTCCACTCTCGAGCA
The DNA here is from genome assembly GCA_049281755.1 of Binataceae bacterium (SeqCode). Taxonomy (GTDB): domain Bacteria; phylum Desulfobacterota; class Binatia; order Binatales; family Binataceae; genus JBARDN01. Next base: position 71 of record JBAPSR010000598.1, on the reverse strand, counting down.
CCGACAGTCCGCCGGTTACGGCGGCCGACGTTCCCGGTGCGCCCGCCCCGGCGGTGAGTGCTCCGTCTGAT
>JBAPSR010000597.1:0-2448 GCA_049281755.1 Binataceae bacterium (SeqCode) | reverse complement strand
CCCAACGCGACTACCGCCTGCTGCATGTGCTCGGCGAGCTTGCGGTACGCGCCCATCCCTTCGCCATTCTCCGACAGCGCGCGCATCGCGGAGTTCGTGATCACGCTCCCGATCCTGACTTCCACCGGATGACGCCGCGGCCACAGGCTGCCCTTGCCCAGCACCTCGTGCGTGCCGCGAATCAGAACCGGCAGCACGTCGCATCCGCTGCGCAACGCAAGGTATCCCGCGCCGCTCTTGAATTCGTGGATCGCGCCATCGGCAGAGCGCGTGCCCTCCGGAAACATCAGCACGCTTTTGCCGGCGGCGAGCTCGGCCAGCGCGTCATCGAGCGATTCGAGCTGCGCGCGTTCGCGATCGAACGCGATGAGCGAAGTAAAATTGGCCGCGAGAAAGCGGCGCGTGCGCGTGTTGAAAAAATAATCCTTGGCCGCGAGCACGACCAGGTCGTCGCCCATCGCGCCCAGCGCGTAGCCGACCAGGCCGAAATCGAGATGGCTCGAATGATTCGCGACCACCACGACGTTGCGATTCGCGGGCACGTTGCCGCGTCCGAGAATCTCGGGCCGCAGCCACGTCTGGAAAGCTCCCTGCTGCGAGCGCCGCAGCATCCGGCGCGCAATTCCGCGCACGGCCGCGGGCAGCATCGGCGTGTAAGGATCGGCGAATCGCGCGTACGACGGCATCCGCACGCGTCCGCTGCCGTTACCCGCCGACGCGACGCGCTGCAAATCCTCGACGGTGCGCAGATCGCTCATCTCTTCCGGTCCGACGTCGCGTCCCGCGTGCTCGGCGATATGCTCGCCGAGCTCCGCCATCGCGAGCGAGTCGAGTCCCAAATCCTCGATCAGCCGCGTGGCGGGATTGATCGCGATTCGCTCCGACGAGACCTGCGCCAGCGCCTGCGCGAGCCACGGCTCGACTTCCGAGCTATGCGCGGCGGCGGCGCTTTCGGCGCTGGTGGCGGCGAGCATCCGGCGCAGGATCGCGGCGACCTCGTTACGCTTGACCTTGCGGGTGCGCGTGCGCGGCAGCTCGGCGTCGGTGAAGCGCATGATTCGGATGCGCTTGTGCGGGCTCAGTCCCTGCGCGATTTTCTCGAAATGCGCGCGCAGGCCGTCCTCAACCGTGCGCCTGCTCTCGCCGCGTGCGTACGCGGGGACCGCCAGCGCCGCGACCTGCTCACCCTGCGCGACCTCGAGTCCGACCACCGCGATTTCGCGCAGGTACGGCGAATGTCCGTACGCCTCTTCGAGCTCGTCGATATAGATATTGTTGCCGCCCGAATCGACGATCACTTCCTTGGCGCGGCCGACGATAAACAGCCGGCCCTCGGCGTCGAGGCGCCCGAGGTCTCCAGTATGCAGCCATCCGTCGCGCAAAACTTCGTCGGTGGCGGATTGATTGCGATAGTAACCGGCCATCAGGTTCGCGCCGCGCGCGCAGATTTCTCCGATCTCCGCGCCGTCCGGATCGAGCCTGATCTCGACGCCGCTGAGCGGCTTGCCGACCGAGCCTGCGCATCGCGGATCATCAGGATGCGCGGTGCTCAGCACCGGCGCGGCCTCGGTCAGGCCGTAACCCTCGAGCAGATGTATTCCGAGGTCGCTGAAAAATTCTCCGACGCGAAGCGGCAGCGCCGCTCCACCGCTGACCGCCAGCCGCAACCGCCCGCCGAGAGCCTGATGCGCCTGCCGGAACAGGACCGAGCCCAGGTTGATGCCCGAGTCGCGGTCGAGCCGGCGATTGAGCTCGCGCATCTGGCCGAACGCGGCGGCGAAGAACGGGCCGCGCTCTTCGACTTCATCGACGATCCGCCGATGCACCGCCTCCCACAGCGCGGGCACGCCAATCAGCGCGGTCGGCCGAACGTCGCCGAGAATTCGCGAAAGGTTCTTGGCGTCGAACTCGATTGGATACGCGATCGCCGCGCCACTCGCGATCGGCAGCAGCATCCCGCAGGTGAACTCGAACGTATGATGCAGCGGCAGCAGCGAGAGCAGAGTATCGTCACCGGAAAGGGCGAACACGCGGCTCAGCATCGCGACTTCGGCCGCGAAGTTGCCGTGCGTCAGCATCACGCCTTTGGGTGCGCCGGTAGTGCCGGACGTGAAGACGATCGAGGCGAGCGCTTTGCGCTCGGGCGCGGCGACGGGCGCTGCCGCCTTGTCGAGGATGAACGGGCGCGTGAGCTCGGCCAGATCGACTTCGACCGCTCCAGGAGCCGCTGTACGGACCGCGTCGCCCAGACGCTTCGCGACTGTGCCCGAGCGCAGTGCGCCGCGCGGCTGCGCGATCTTGCAGATCGGCGCGAGCTCGTCGGCAGAGATTAGATGATCGAGCGGCACCGCGACCGCGCCCGCGCACAGAATCGCGAAGAAGCCGAGCACCCAGTCGGGCGAGTTCTCGGACACCAGCAGCACATGGTCGCCCGGCTTGATTCCGCGC
>JBAPSR010000596.1:0-2387 GCA_049281755.1 Binataceae bacterium (SeqCode) | reverse complement strand
CTTCCTGGTGGGGCTGCTGGTGATGTGCGGCGTCCTCGCGCGCGGCGCCGACTATGGCGGCCGCATGGTCTATGACTACAACGCCGGCGGCAACGCCTGCGGCCAGCCAATCGATTTCACGAAGTAGGTTTTGCGCCGGGTAGCACGCCGGAAAGAAACAGAGCAATCAGAACAAAAGTAGATCCTAAAACAACAAACAGCCCCGTTGGTATGTCGCCCGTCAGGCGGTTGAAGGTAATCCAGCCCAAACCCACAACGCAGAAACCTAACGAACACTTGTCGACAACCTGGCGAAGTTGTCGCCATTGAGACGAGAAATTTCCGTGCCAGTCTGCGGGCCGCTGCTTCAGCGCCAGAATCGTGGCGATTCCGTGAGCAATCCCAAGGCTTAGAATAAAGACCGACACTGCCATCCGTGCACCGCGAGTCGTGTACTGAAACCCCCACAGTGCGACACCAATTCGGCTGGAGGGCGAAAATCCCACCAGTCCTCCCAACGTTCCAATGAAAAAGCTGACTACCTGTGCGGTTCGTGTTTTCAATTCGGCGTCACCACCGTCGATTCCCGCGGTGAGGCGATACAAATGTTCATTCGGATCCAATTTTAGTGTCACGCCCACAGGATGTCATCAAGCGGGCGCGTCTCGACGCGCCCCTACGAAGAAGGTCCATTTGAGATCGTGTGAAGCAGTTTGCGCGTCACTCTCACGCCTGGATGGCCGGCTTCAGCCGGTGGACGCAGCCACAGGCTAAAGCCTGTGCCACGAGAAATCCGCGCTTTTCGGGCGGCGGCGGGGCGCGGTATAAGCGTGACAGAGCGCGCGCGATCATTTTGGAGGTTCCTTCGATGGCTTACACGGCAATCCTGGTCGATATCAAACAGGGAGTTGCGACGATCACGCTCAACCGTCCGGAGAAGCTCAATGCGTTCAGCGCCGCGATGAGTGCAGAGCTGTACCAGGCGTTCGCCGACCTTGATGGCGACGATAACGTGCGCGTGATCGTGGTGACTGGCGCGGGCCGCGCGTTTTCCGCGGGCGCCGATCTTTCGGGCGGCGGCGGCGACACCTTCAACGCCGACAAACGCGCCGAACGCGGCGAGATGCCGCGGCGTCCTGCGGTGCGTCCGTGGAACATGAAGAAGCCGATTATCGCGGCGATCAACGGGCCCGCGGTCGGGATGGGAATCACGCTGCCGATGCAGTGGGATATCCGCGTCGCGGCGGAGAGCGCGCGAATTGGGTTCGTTTTCGTGCGCCGCGGAATTATTCCGGAGGCGCTGAGCCTGTGGACCGTCGCGCGGCAGATCGGGCTTGCAAAAACCAACGAGCTGCTGCTGACCGGAAAGATTATCAACGCCAAAGAGGCGCTCGAGTTCGGAATCGTCAGCCACGTATGGCCCGACGCGGAGTTCATGGACAGGGTGCGCGAGATGGCGATCGATATCGCGGAGAATACCGCGCCGGTTTCAGTCGCGATGACCAAGCGGCTCACGTGGGGATTGCTGGCCGAGGACAGTATCGAGAAGGCGCAGGCGATCGATTCGAATGCGTTCTGGTGGGTCGGCAAGCAACCGGACTCGCACGAGGGCGTCACTGCGTTTCTGCAAAAGCGCAAGCCCGCGTGGAAGATGAAGCCCTCGAAAGATTTCCCGGATTTCCTGCCGCCAATTAAATAGGCGCGCGTCGCAGCGGATCGCAGAGCAGCGTTTCTCAAGCGCTTAGCCGAGGGACATTTTTCAGCGCGGCGCGTGAGCGACGCGCCATTCAGAGAGCAGAGCAGCACCCTCACCCACGCGTCACGGCGATTGCTGAAAAGAGCAATCGCCGCGCCGCGTCGCCCGCGTGCCAGTGGCACCTCCCGGAGGGAGAGGGTATCTGCAAGGGCCTCGCCCGCGTGGCACCTCCCCGCAGGGAGAGGGTATCTGCAGGGGCGGTCGCCACGCGCAGGATGTCGCGAGCTTTTACGCGATTGATTTTTCTGGGGGTTCTTCTTCGCCGGGGGCGCCGCGGGCGGACAGGCGATCGCGCATCGCGCGATGGCTGGCGCGGGTGATCGGATAGCGCGCGAACACGACGGCGCTCAGCACGTAAATTATCGCCGGCACGACGGCGAACAGTGTGCGCAGATTCTCGGCCGCCGCGCGTGGCAGCTCGGTCATCCCGGGCCGGTAGCCGATCCATCCCATCACCGGACCGACCAGCACCAGCGAGAGCGCGGTCGCGATTTTTATTCCCATCGAGGTGATTCCGCCGTACGCGCCCTCTTGCCGGCGTCCGGTGCGCTCTTCGTCCCATTCGATCACGTCGGCGGCGGCGGACATCTGCGTGACCCAGATTCCGATCGCGGAAAATCCGCTGAGCGCCATCAGCACCAGCATCCACAGC
>JBAPSR010000595.1:0-3942 GCA_049281755.1 Binataceae bacterium (SeqCode) | reverse complement strand
CGACACGCCCGCATCACTGCGCAAACCTCCAATCTTTGAAAAGTCATTCTATCGCGCGTCCATCGCTCAGTTACGCAAAGGTCTCCGGAGGGAGGTGCCACCGGCACGCGGGCGGCGCGGCGCGCGGCTTGCGCTTTTTTCGCAAGCATCGTGACGCGCGAGTGAGGGCGGCCTTGCGCTGAGCTTTCTTTCTAATCGCGCGATGCTCCGCGGATCACGCAATCACATCCTCCAGCGAGGCTTCGAGGATGCTCATGCCTTCGTCCACCTGTTCGAGCGGCGCGGTCAGCGGCGCGAGAATCCGGATCACGTTCGCATGAGTTCCGCACGATAGGATCACCAGCCCGCGCTCGGCCGCGCGCAGGACCAGGCGGCGCGTCATCTCGGATGCGGGCTCGCGCGTCGCGCGATCCTTCACCAGCTCGAACGCCAGCATCGCGCCCAGCCCGCGCACATCGCCGATACACCCGAACCGAGCATCGTGTTGCATCTTATGCAGCCGCGCCCGGACCATCGCGCCCAGTTTCACCGCCCGCGCGAGAATATCCTCGTCGCGCATCACGTCGAGCACTGCCAGCGCCGCCGCGCATGCAACCGGGTTTCCGGCGTAGGTGCCGCCCAGGCCGCCCGGCGCGACGCTATCCATTATTTTCGCGTTACCGGTCACTGCGGAAATCGGAAAACCGCCGCCGAGACTCTTCGCCATCGCGATCAGATCCGGCACTACTCCCGCGTGCTCGACCGCGAACATGCGCCCGGTGCGTCCGAACCCGGTCTGCACCTCGTCGGCGATAAGCAGGATCCCGTGGCGATCGCACAGCGCGCGCAGCTCGCGCAGGAACTCCGCCGGCGCCACGTTGAAGCCGCCTTCACCCTGGACCGGCTCGATGATTATCGCGGCGGTGCGCGCAGGCTCGAGCGAGGAATGAAATATCCCTTCGATCGCGTTCATCGAGGCCGCGGCACTGCCGCCGTGGTACTCGTCCGGAAATGGTGCGTGAAAAATGTCGGACGCAAACGGCCCGAACCCGACCTTGTACGGATTCACCTTGCCCGTCAGTGCCAGCGCCATCAGCGTGCGTCCATGAAACGCACCCTCGAACGCGATCACGCCCGGCCGCCCACTCGCGTAGCGCGCGATCTTGACCGCGTTCTCGATCGCTTCGGCTCCGGTGGTCAGGAAGATGGTTTTTTTGGGTTCCGTTCCTGGCGCGATCTCGTTCAGCCGCTCCGCCAGGCGCACGTAAGATTCGTACGGCGTGACTTGAAAACATGCGTGAGTAAGGGTTCCGAGCTGCGCCTGCGCCGCCGCGATGACCCGGGGATGGCGATGCCCGATTCCCAGCACCGCGATTCCTCCGGCGAAATCGATATAGCGCCGCCCCTCGACGTCGCGAATTTCCGCGTTCTCGGCAGAAGCCGCGAAAATCGGCAACGACACGCTGACTCCGCGCGGCACTGCCGATTGCAGCCGCGCCCACAGGCTCGAATTGGTTTCCATCCTCCGTAAGTGCGGCAAACTCGCGCTTAAATCAAGCGGCGGCGCGCCGCGGCGTGCTACACTCGCGAAACAATTGACCATTGCCGCGGGGACTGTTACTTCGATGGGTCAAGCGTCGCGTTTCATGGCGCCTGATCGAGAGCGGAGCGCAAAAATAGCCCGGATGAGCCCACAGGCGAATCACGACAAGAATCTCTACGAGCCGATTCCGTCGGACGAGATCAAGTACCGCGAATACAAGCTGCTGCTCGACGCGGACAAGTTCCGCAAGCCAACTTCATTTCACAAGTTCTGGAAGATCGCGCATCACACCGCCAAATCCCTCGGGGTGCGTCTGAGCAAAATGGACGACGACCCGGCGCCGCAGATTCGCGAGGTAGTGTTCTTCGATACGCCGCATTTCAAGCTCTACAACGCCGGTTTCATCCTGCGCAAACGCACCTTCTTCAAGCACGGACTGCCCGAATCCAATCACGAGCTGGTCCTCAAGTTCCGCCATCAGGACAAGACCATCGCCGCATCCGTCGACGTGCGCCCGCTCCTGCCGTGCCTCTATACGATCAAGTTCAAGGAAGAGATCCTGCTGCCCAAGGATGACTCGGTCGGGATGCGCCTGGTTTATTCGCACAACTGCGAGCTGGATACGCCCAACATCCTGCTCACGCAGAAAGTCGAGCTGATCTCGAACGCCTTTCCCGCGCTCGAGACCGTCGGCGCGAATCCGAAGGCCACGATGGCGCCGGTGCATGGCGCATCGATCGCCGAGTACCTGTTCGAACTCGGCGTGCTCGATTTCGGCGGGCATCTGAGCGCCAAGTGCAACGTCGCCGTCTGGCGCGTGCGCGATTCGGACCAGCCGCTGGTCGCCGAGTTCGGGTTTCAGCTCAAATTCGACCGGCCCGCCGCGATGCATAAAAAGTCGCGCGAGCTTTCGGAGCGCTTTTACCTCGGATTGCAGGAACGTTCCTCGGATTGGATCGAACGCGGCACCACCAAGACCGCGCTGGTTTACGGACTCGGAAATGCCCCCGTCAAACACCGCGAATGAAAACGCCCCCGCCGCGACGCGGGTCACCCTGTTCGATCTGTTCAAGCTGTTCTTCATGGCGGGACTGGTCAGCTTCGGCGGCGGCGTCGTCGCCTATGAACGCGAGTACGTCGTCGGCGGAGCCAAGTGGCTCACCGATGAAGACTTTCTCGCGACCCTCGAAATTTCCGAGACGCTGCCAGGCCTGAACTCGGTCAATATCGCCGTGATCGTCGGCGACAACCTGCGAGGAATTCCTGGCGCGATCGCCGCGGTCGTCGGCCTGATGATCCCCGGCGCGATAATCGTGATGACCCTGGGCGTCCTGTGGACCAACAGCGGGCACAATCCCCGCATCAACCAATTCCTGGAAGGTATCGCGGCCGCTGCGGTCGGGATGCTCTCGGTCGTGACGCTGCAACTCGGACGCCGCCAGTTTCAGAAACCGCTCGACCTCGTGCTTATCCTGATCACTTTCGCGGCGGTCTCGATTTTCAGGATCTCGCTGGTGTGGGTGCTGCTGGTTCTCGGACCGCTCGCGATCTTCCTTTACCGCCCCGGCTCCAGCGCGTCGCTTGGACAGACCGCCGACCTGCACCTGCCGTTTCATCGCGGTCCCCGCCATGGAAACTTGAGGCACTAGGACGCGCGTCGATGAGAACCCAACTGCTCAAGCTCGGCCTGGTCTTCGCGATGCTCGGAGTTCTGGCCGTCGGCGGTGGAACCGCGGTGCTGCCCGAGATGCAGCACGCGACGGTGCACTGGTTCAATCTGACCGACAAGGGCTTCCGCGACATCTACAGCCTCGGGCAGGTTGCGCCGGGCCCGAACATGCTGATGGTGCTGGTGATCGGCTACAAGCTGATGGGCGCGCTCGGCGCGGCGATCGTGGGCATCGCGTTTTTCCTCCCCGACTGCATCCTGACCCTGTTCGCGAATCGGCTATGGGTCCATTTCGAGGGCTCGCCATGGCGTCTCGCCGTGCAGCGCGGGATGGCGCCGGTCGCGATCGGCCTGATGTGCGCGGGCACCTACGCAATCGCAAGGCTGACGATCGTGAGTCCGATCACCGGACACATGAATCCCCTCGGACTCGCAATCGCAATCGCCGTCGGCGCGATCCTGCTCTGGCGTCACGTAAATCCCGGCCTCCTGGTCCTGCTGTCGGGAACCATCTACATGCTGCTCACGCATTAGCGAGTGCTGGATGCCCTCTCCATCCGGGAGAGGGCGACGCGGCGCGGCGATTGCTCTTTTTAGCAATCGCCGTGACGCGTGGGTGAGGGTGCTGCTCTGGGAATCGATCCGCTGCCGAACTGATCCAGATCTGATAATCTCTTGCGACGCATGGAGCTGAAGCTTCCATCTCTCGAATCGTTACCGGAGCATCGGCGCTTGCTGGATAGCGCTCGGG
>JBAPSR010000594.1:0-1804 GCA_049281755.1 Binataceae bacterium (SeqCode) | reverse complement strand
GCCGCTGGTCACGTGGATCGCGACCTTCGCGCTCGCGCTCGGAACGGGCAGCGGGCAGCGCGACTTCATGATCGCGATCGCGCTGGCGCTGACCGTATGGCCCGCCTACGCGCTAACCCGCCGCCGCTGGGGCGGCCCCGCCGCGCAGACGCAAAGTGATGTAGGCTAGGCGCCGGTAAATCGCGCCGCCCGCGCCCGCCCTCTGATCCCTCGCCCTGAAAGGGAGAGGCTAGGTGAGGGACCGAATTCAGCGCGGCGCGAAGCGACGCGCGATTAGAAGAGCAGAGCAGCACCCTCACTCGCGCGTCACGATGCTAGCGAAAAACGCGCAAGCATCGCGCCACGCCGCCCTCTCCCGGTGGGAGGGTATTCGGACACCTTCGTCCGCGCTATCGCTTGGCTCTGAGCGCGGAATTTGCGCGCGGCGGCCGTGATGCGCCGCTGCGGGCGGGAGCGCATCCGTCGAGGAAGACGTTGACCGCGTTCATGAAACGCTCTTCGAGCGGCTCGGTCCGACCTTTCCACCATCCGACCATCCAGTTCTCCGCGATCTTGATGACCATGCCTTCAAGCATCTCGGCCAGGTACAAAGCCTTTTGATCGGATCGAATCTCTCCGCGGCGCTGTCCTTCGGAGAATAGTTTCTCGTACAGGCTGTAAAGGCGCATTGACTTTTCGCGCAGCAATGGACCCTGCGGTCCCGACATCATTCGGGAGTGGGTCGCGACCAGCGTGTGGAATTCGGGGTTCGCGTCCCATGCGCGTGCCCATCCGACAACCATGATGTTGCGAATGCGGTCGGGCACGCTGGAATCGTGGCGTTCGAGCTCGGCCGTCACCGTGGCGATCGAGGAATCGAGCTGCCCGAGGGCGAACTCCTGTACCAGCGCTTCCTTAGCCGGGAAATAATTGAAGAAAGTCGCCTCGCTGATGCGCAGACGGGCGACGATGTCCTGGACGCGGGTCTGTTCGTAGCCGCGCTTGCAGAACAGCGCGGTCGCCGCCGCCAGGATCGCGCGGCGCTGCTCGGCTTTCTTTTCTTCGCGCAAACCCATCGCTTTATGACTTACACGGCAATAGCGGCGAAAGAAATTCCCGCCGGACTTCGCGCCTTATCCCGCGCTGCGGATCGAAGCCGCAGGCCCTTGACTGCATTGACATAGTTAACCCTATATCTATAGTTAACTATAATATTATGCTTGACCTCAACAAACAATCCCAACCGCGGACAAATTTGAATGCGATGCGGCGCGCGGCGGCCGCGATCGAGACGGCCCTCAAGTATCGCGGGTTTCCTCTGATCACCGCCGTCCTGGCGGCGCTGGTGATGCTCCCCGCGCTCGCCGCAGGCTGGCAGTTCGACGATTATTTTCAGCGCGCCACCATACTCGGTCACGGCGATTCGAGACCGATTAATATCTTTGTCCAATACATCGATCGCGCGCACAACCTGAGGCAGATGGATTTCGGCTCGATGCCGTGGTGGGGGTCGCTCGACCTGCATCTGGCGTTCCTGCGCTACACGAGCACGCTCACCGCGATGCTCGATTATCGCCTGTGGCCGAACCATCCCGCCCTGATGCATCTGCACAGTCTGCTGTGGTTCGCTGCGGCGGTCTTCGCTGCCGCGCTGCTCTACCGCGAAGTGTTGGGCGCGACCTGGGTCGCGGGACTGGCGGCGCTTCTCTATGCCCTCGACAGCGCGCACGTGATTCCGGCAGAGTACCTCGCAAATCGGAACGCGCTCATCGCCTGCTGCTTCGGTTTCTTCAGCCTCCTGACCTTTGTCCGATGGAGAGAACAT
>JBAPSR010000593.1:0-4750 GCA_049281755.1 Binataceae bacterium (SeqCode) | reverse complement strand
CACTCATCCTGCGCGCGGCGTCATGGATCGAGTCGCGCATCTGGCGGCGCTGGTCGCGCGTTTGGCAGCCTCCGGGCTGAGCCGAGCGGCGGATCTCTTCGCTGAGCTTGCGGCTGAATTCCTCGACCGCGCGGGCGACCTCGGCGGAGGCGTCGCCGCCCGCATCGCGCATCACGTCGCTGGAGAATTTTCCGCCGCGCGCAACGATTCGTCCGGCGGCGCCGAGAATCGAGTTTACGAACCCGGGAATCTCGCCGCCGAACTCCGCGCTCAGAATTTCACCGAGCTCGTCGAATGCGCCCGGGAATCGCCGTCCTGATCGCCAGTAGTAGTCGCTCTCACGCGCTCCGGCGCCGGCAAAAATGATATCGGCGTTGCGGGTCTCGAGGCCAAGACGCGTGCGCTGGTCGGCTGCGCGTTCGACGCCGATCGAGCCAGTGGCGCTGCTGCCGTTTGCTCGATGAAGCCCGCCCTCGTCGATTCCGTAGAGCCTGATTCGGCCCCATCCTGCCGAAGCGGCGACACTCAGTGAGGCGTCGGGGTCGAGTTCAACTTCGATTCTGCCGCCGCTCGACGCGTGCCAGATCTTGCCGGCCGGGAAAGGTCCGTGCAGATCGACTGCGCCGCCAACGCGCCCTAGTTCCAGGTTTCCGCGCACCCCCGAAACCGAGCCGTGCCCGCCGACCCGATCGATCGCCGCGTCGCCCGCGACGTTCTCGAGCCGCAGGCGTCCGCCCACGCGCCGGATCGATACCGAGCCCGAGGAGCCGCGCACGACCGCCTTTGCGCCGACCGAATCAATCTCGATTGGTCCGGTCGCCTCGGCCTCGAGTTTGCCGCCGATCTGGCGCGCGCGCACAAACGCCTGCGCGTGATCGATCGCGAGCGAGCCGCCGACCTGTTCGCACTCGAAGCCGCCGGAGGTTTCGACCGTCGCGTTGCCGCCAACCCGCTCGCGAATCACGAGCGCACCAGTGCGGCGCGTGCGCAGGTTTCCGCCGATGCGGCCGAGCACGATCGGAGCAGCGATATCTTCGATATCGAGATTGCCGTGGCAATCGACGATCTCGAGCGCGACTCCTGCCGGGATACGCAACTCGGCGTTCGAGCGCAGGGTGATTTCCACCCCCGAGCCGTCGCGATTCATGCGCGGTTCGACCGTGCAAAGGACCGCCGCGGGCGGCTCGCTCGCGCGGGTTACGCGGATATTTCCATGCGCGCTGACGATTCGGATCGATTCGACGCCATCCAGGTTAAGCTCGTTCATTGCCGCCTCCGTCTTTCGAAGAAATTCCGAAATTTCAATCGTGCGATTTGCGCGTTTGGCCTGATGCGCCGATCGCGGCCATCGCGTCTTCGGGCGTGATTTTTCCGGCCTTGAGATCGGCCAGGATCGTCCGCCGGCGAGTCGCCGAGCTTTCTGCTCCATCGCCATCAGGCGACGGCGGCCGAACTTGGTAGCCCAGCGCCGCGATCAGATCGTCGAGGCGCGCGCGCACGGTCGGGTACGAGACTCCGAGCTCGCGCTCGACGTCGCGAATCACGCCGCGGTTTTTGAGGAAGACCTCGGCGAAATCAAGCTGCGCCGGCGCAAGGCGCGACAGCGCGGGCATCGCGAATTCGCCATCGAGTGCGATATCGCACTTTGGGCAGTGGATTTTCGCGACCGTCAGGTCGCCTTGGCAGGACGGGCACTTGAGAATGATCGGCCGCATGGGAGGAATATTCCCGATCGGTCTAACCATGTCAAGTATAAACTTAAGATTATTAATAATTTATTCGGTGATGAAGAAGAAAATAGGCCTTATATTCTTAAATATTAAGAAAGTTGAGGATGTTGCTGTGTTAAGCAATGAATTGCGCCGAGGCCCCATACTAGATCGACTGACGGAACTCCGATCACCCGGCGTCCCGGAAACAGCCGCGCGAGGGTCGCCGCTGCTACCGCGTCGGCAGGACAATCGAAGATCGGCATCACAACCCCGCCGTTAGCGATATAGAAGTTCGCGTACGACGCGGGCAGGCGAGTGCCGTCATAGACGAGCGGTGGCGGCATCGGCAGCCGCTCGATTTTGAGCGGTCCGCCGCGCTCGCCGCGCATCGCCGCGAGCCGCGCCAAATTGTCGCGCAGGATTTTGTAATTCGCGTCGGCGGGATCATCTTCGACCACCGTCACGACCGTGTCGCGCGCGACGAACCGCGCGAGGTCGTCGATATGGCCGTCGGTGTCGTCGCCGGCAATTCCGTCGCCGAGCCAAAGGACATTAGCCACGCCGAGGTAGGTTCGCAGGTAGTCTTCGATCTCGGCGCGCGTCAGATTCGGATTGCGATTGCGATTTAGCAGGCACGACTCGGTGGTGAGGATCGAGCCCGCGCCATTGGAATCGATCGAGCCGCCTTCGAGCACGATTCCCGGCTCGGCGACTTCGAAGCCGAAGCGCGCGCCCAGGCGTTGCGGCACGACGTCATCGAGGTCGTAGCGACCGTACTTTTCGCCCCACGAGTTGAATTTCCAATCGAGTGCGATCTGCGCGGGACCCGGCGCGGTGGGTTCGATTTTGTTGACGAAGATCGGGCCGTGGTCGCGAATCCACGAATCGTTGGTTTCGAGCTGGAAGATCTCAACGCGGCGCATCACGATGTCGTCGCCGCGCGCCGCGTCATGGACCATCGCGCGCACCGCTTCAATTTCGGCGCCGTTCTTGACGAGCAGACGCAGCGGTTCGCACGACGCGATCGCGGCGGCGATCCGGGCGAACGCCTGCGGGATCGGCTCGAACTTGCCCGGCCACGTGTCCAGGTTATGCGGCCAAACCAGGTACGTCGCCTGATGCGGAGCCCACTCGGGCGGCATCCGGTAGGCGCGAAAGCGCGTCCGATCAGCTTCGGGAATCGGGGCCATCGGCTTCAGGAGCGGAAGCGCCGGACGAGGTCGCCGTACGCATCGATCCGGCGATCGCGCAGGAACGGCCAGTTGCGCCGGGTCGCCTCGATTCGCGCTAGATCGCATTCGGCGAGGAGAATTTCTTCGGCGCTCGGGCTCGCGTGCGCGATCACTTCGCCCATCGGATCGCACACGAACGACTCGCCCCAGAACTCGAGCTCGCCTTCGACGCCGACCCGGTTGGTCACCGCGACGAAAACTCCGTTCGCGATCGCGTGCGCGCGCTGAATCGTTTTCCACGCATCGAGCATCCGCGCGCGGTCGGCGGCGTTCTCGCCGTGCCACCATCCGATCGCGGTCGGATAGAAAACGACTTCCGCACCCGCCATCGCGGTCAGCCGCGCGGCCTCCGGGTACCACTGGTCCCAGCACACCAGCACGCCGAGCTTTCCGCGCGCGGTCTGATGCGCGGTGAAGTCGAGGTCGCCGGGGGTGAAATAATATTTTTCGTAGAAGCGCGGATCGTCGGGTATATGCATCTTGCGGTAGCGACCGACGATCTCGCCGCTGGCATCAATCACGACCGCGGTATTGTGATACACGCCGGCCGCGCGCCGCTCGAAAATCGACGCGATAACGACGACTTTGCGCGCACGCGCAATCTTGCCCAGCGCGTCGGTCGAAGGCCCGGGAATCGATTCGGCGAGATCGAAGCGCGCGGGATCCTCGGTCTGGCAGGGGTAGTGCGAGCGGTACAGCTCCTGCAGGCAAACGACCTGCGCTCCGCGTCCGGCAGCCTCCTCGATTCGAGTGCTCGCCTTGTCGAGATTCGCTGCAGGCTCAGCCGCGCAAGACATCTGCACCAGCCCAAGAACGATCTTATCGCGCGCCGAAGCCATCGTGTGATCTTGATATCAGCGCGCCATCAATCACGCCACCTTAGCCAGTTATCGCCAGTTTTCCAGGCGAAGTCCCTCGACCCGATTGAACTCGCGCAGGTTCGACGTAACAAGAATCAACTCATGAGCAAGCGCAGTTTCTCCCTCTGATTGGGGGATGTTATTCGCGCAAGAGTTTTCCGGTTATTCCTTGATGGCCCGCTTGTTGTACCGCATTGGTGCTAATCCAGTCCCTGATGCTGCCGTGGCTCAGTGGGAGTCCTTCCGCAACAAAATCGATCTCTTTGTCGCTTACAATCTGGAACGAATACTCAGTTCGCGCGGTTCCGCCTTCCTTTGGAACAGTGAAAATCACGGCAGTTCCTTTGCCGTCGCTATCCATAACGTACCTGCCATTAACGGAATCCAGTTCCCCGAGATAGATCTGCTGGCCGCGGATGCCTCCGTGCCTATCGAACTCGATCTCGCCGGAGCCAAGTTGGGGGCCGCCGCCGAACTTCGCATAGGACGCAAGAGTCAATGTGATTTTCCATTTCCCAACCAGATGCGAACTCGAGTAAGTCCGCGGCGAATTGTTCACCGTCGCGCACCGGCTCAAGGAAATAGCTGAGATGAACAAAACGCAATTGAGGTAGTTCAGACAGACAATGGTTTCAGGTCCGGACCGCTAAACGCAATGCGATCGCCCAATCAAAAGTGCGCGAAAGCCTCACAGATCTTCGAGATCGACGAAGCCCCCTTTAGTACCGCGTTCGATCGCTCCGTCGATCAAAGCCCAGAAGCGCTTGTTTCGGGACAGCGCCAGAGCTTCAGTATCTTCGGCGATCGGAACGCGTCTCGTTTTGTGTCGCGACATTCAATCGAGCCTAGTTCAAATCGTGATCGTATGTAACCCAACGCCGTATACCGCAAGCGTGGTTGATGCGGTTGCATCCGCTGCGATGTGGTACTCTAATGATGCGGCGTT
>JBAPSR010000592.1:0-2090 GCA_049281755.1 Binataceae bacterium (SeqCode) | reverse complement strand
TGTCTTCGAGCGTATAATTTCTGCACGGTCGGTAATTGTTTCCGGTCACGACTTAATTAACCCAATCGATTGCTAGCCTTTTCTCGGTACGAAAGTTGCGCTATTACCCCGTGAGGTTTCAGCGATGGCACATCCAACTCGAATTTTAGTCGCAGAAGACGATACTTCGACGCATGCGACCTGGCGTGAGTCTCTGACCACCTGGGGCTATGCGGTCGAAGTCGCCGAAGATGGCGTGCGCGCGCTCGAGTTGATCAAGTCGTTCAATCCGCATCTCCTGCTCGCCGACGTCAAGATGCCGCGCAAGGACGGAATCGAGTTGTTGCGCGATATTCGTGAGATGGGCGTGAATCTTCCGACCATCATGATTTCGGGCGAAGGCGATATTCCCGAAGCGGTCGAGGCGATCAAGCTCGGCGCGCTCGACTACCTGCGCAAACCGGTCGATCCCCCGCATCTGCGCCAGATGCTGCGGACGCTGGCCGACAGTATCGAGGTCCGCGAGGAGAACCTGGCGCTGCGCCGCCGCCTTGCCGAAGTCGGCGAGCTCGGTCCGCTCTATGGCCGCTCGCCCGCGATGCGCAAAGTGCTGGCCGCGATCGAGCGCGTCGCGCAGTCTTCGGCTTCGGTTGTAATTTCAGGCGAAAGCGGGACCGGTAAAGAGCTGGTCGCGCGGACGATCCACGAGATGTCGCCGCGGCGCGGCGCCGCGTATGTCGGAGTCAACTGTGCCGCGATTCCCGAGACCTTGATGGAGAGCGAGCTGTTCGGCCACGAGCGCGGCGCATTCACCGGCGCCGATCGCAGACGCGAAGGATGCTTCGAGCTGGCCAACGGCGGAACTCTCCTGCTCGATGAAATCACCGAGATGAAACCGGAGCTGCAAGCCAAGCTCTTGCGCGTGATCGAGGAACAGCGGATGCGCCGGCTCGGCGGCTCATCGGAAATTTCGCTCGACGTGCGGGTGCTCGCGGCCTCGAACCGCGATATCGAGCAATCGGTGCGCGACAACAAGCTGCGCGAGGACTTGTTCTACCGCCTGAACGTTTTTTCGATTCGGCTGCCGCCGCTGCGCGAGCGTGCCGACGATCTGCCGCTGCTGATCGATTCGTTCGTCGCGCATTACGCGGAGCGCAACAACAAGCAGATCGCCGGAGTGGATGAAGAATGCCTCGCCGCGCTGCGATCGCATCCGTGGCCCGGCAACGTGCGCCAACTGCGCAACGTGATCGAGCGCGCGATGATCGTCTGCGACGGCCGGATGATCGGGTTGCACGATCTGCCCGAGGAATTCCGCTCCGCCTCGCAGAGCGACAGCGGCTTTTTCAAGGTTCGCCTCGGCTCCTCGCTCGACGAGGTCGAGCGCGAGATCATTTCGCGCACGATCGAGTTCACCGGCGGCAACAAAACCCGCGCCGCCCAGGTCCTGGGCGTCAGCGCCAAGACCCTCTACAACAAGCTGGATCGCTACTCACAAGAGAACTAAGACGTGGCGCGCGGATGCGGGCGGAGGCTCGCAATCCTGCAATCAACCGCGTAGAGCATGAAAAAATTTCCAACATTCGGCTCGATCACAGCGAAGATTGCTCTGACATTCCTGATGGCTCAGCTTTTGCTCCCACCTGAAGTCGTGCAGTAGGCAGACGGAGAACCAACCATGAACCGACGCGCCTTTCCGATTTTACTTCTGGCGATAACGCTCGCAGGCCCCGCGATGCTGTCCGGATGCTCCGACCAACAAACCACCACGACCACAGTTCAGCCGGCCGACCCTGACGCGCCGGCCAGCACCACGAGCACCACCACTACGACCACCGAACCCGACAGCGTTGTAGGATCGACCCTGAACGCGGTCGGAACGATTATCCTGTTCCCGTTTCGCCTGGTCGCCGACGCGTTCGGTTTGATCTTCTGAGGCTCCGAACAGCCGCCGCCACAGCGCGCGCGAGCATTCTGTCATTCCGAGGCCCTAGGCCGAGGAATCTCTCGCCGCGCGGCGCGCGGCGACTCTCCCGCGCCGCGATCGCAGCTCAGTGCCAGCTCGCACGAAGGAGTGGACGGTTTCTTACGTCGATTAAGTGGAAGAAGGC
>JBAPSR010000591.1:0-1865 GCA_049281755.1 Binataceae bacterium (SeqCode) | reverse complement strand
CGTGCGCGAGCGCTCGCCGTGGGGATTGCTGCTGCCCGCCAGCGAGTGCGGACGCGATTGGGGTCCGCGTTTGGCGGCGCGTCTCGGTCTCGGTCTGACCGGCGACGCGATTGGAATGGAGATCGATAGCGAAGGACGGATGGTCGCGCTCAAGCCGGCGTTTGGCGGCAACGTGGTCGCGCCGATTCTGTCGAAGACTTATCCGCAGATGGCGACGGTGCGATCGGGCGTGCTCGAGCTCGCGGAGCCGCAGGCGGAAAAGCGCGCGCCGGTCGAAGTGGTTCAGCCGGAGATCGCCCCGGCCTTCATTCGCCTGATTGCGTCGCACTCGCTGCTCGACCCGTCGATCGAACCGCTCGAAGGCGCAGAGGTGGTGGTCGGCGTCGGGACCGGGGTTGGCGGCCCCGACGGGGTCGCGCAGGCGACCGCGCTGGCGCGCGTGCTGCACGGATCGATCTGCGCCACGCGGCGGGTGACTGACGCCGGATGGATGCCGCGGCAGTTGCAGGTGGGACTCACCGGCAAGTCGATCGATCCGCGGCTGTATTTCGCGATCGGACTTCGCGGCCAGCCGAATCACACGGTGGGAATAAAGCGCGCCGGATGCGTGGTTGCGATCAACAACGATCCCGAGTCGGCGATCTTCCAGCGCGCGAATATCGGCCTCGTGGCCGATTGGGCCGCGATCCTGCCGGCGCTGACGGATGCGCTGCGCAACCGTCTGCGATAGCGCCTCATTCGTCGAACAGGTTTTCCAAATCCCGCGCGCCGTGGATGACGCGTACAATTTCTATTGCGCCTAATTCGACACGATAGAATATGAGGTGACTGATGAAGCGTGCGACGCGAATCATTCGCATCTGTCCGAGGTCCTGACTTGGATAGGGGTTCACGCGGCCGATTGATGGATGAGCAGCGATGACCGCAATTGTTTCGCTGGCCGCGGCCAGGTACGCGCGCGCGGTTTCGGCATCCTGGTGATCGGCGATATATGCGACCTGGGAATCAAGATCGCGTACCGCGAGGTCGCGGAAGACGATCTGCCGCTTCACTTCAGTTTGCGTTTGGCGACATAGCGATTAAGACGCTTGTGCCGCTCAACCCAAAACTTCTCATCAACCTTGATTGACGGACCTGACTCAAGACCCTCCAGCAGCATCGATTCGAGTTTCTGCTGGCCGCGGCGCTTGCGATCCTCGCGGATCAGGTCGCGCACGTATTCGCTCGGCGTGCTGTAGCCGCCAGCGCTTACGCGGTCCTCGATATAGTCCTTGAGCGGTTTGGGCAGGGAAACATTGAGCGAGGTCATCGGCATAATCTTAAACCTAACTTTGACCTTCAGTTCTTGTCAATAACTGTCATTCAAGAGGGTCATACGCGAAGTTCGTACAGCGCCGAGAACGGGTCCTCGATCGGCAGGCGGCGGAATTGGGTGAAGCCCGCGTCGCGCGTAAGTTCGCGCGCTTTTTCCTCGCCCATGCACGCGCCGATTCCCGCGCCGCCTCCTGCGAGCGACACGCTCATGCAGTACAGCGTGGACATCGAGTACATCAGCCGGCCCATCGTATTGATATTGTCCTCGACGCGCGATGACACGTTGACCTCGAGCATCAGGTAGGTGCCGCCGGGCTTGAGCGCGGCGCGAATCGAGCGCAGGAGGCCGAGCGGATCGATCGAGTCGTGCACCACGTCGAAGGTCGAGATGAAATCGAACGCGGCCGGCGCAAGCCTGGTGCAGTCGCAGACTTCGAAGGTGATGCGCTCGCCAAGGCCCGCGGCGCGGGCGTTGGCGCGCGCGCGTTCGAGCGAGCCCGGATGCGCGTCGAAGCCGAAAATCTTCGCGGCGGGAAAAGCCTGCGCGAGCG
>JBAPSR010000590.1:0-1947 GCA_049281755.1 Binataceae bacterium (SeqCode) | reverse complement strand
GTCTCATGTATGGCCCTGAAACCTGGTGGAATGGTTCCGCCGCAAACCCGGAGACGGGAGAAGGCGGATTCGGAATAAGCAAGTTCTTCGCGGCCGCGAACTATCAAACCGTGCTTACCGGCTCGAGCATGCGTTCAGTGCCCGACGTGGTTATGAGCGGCGACCCGGCTGCAGGCGTCTTTATCTGCCAAGCCAGCGATGGCGGGTGTCCGACCGGACTCGAATACGGCGGCACCAGCATCGCGGCGCCCGAGTGGGCTGCGATGGCGGCGCTGCTGAATGAAGGGCAAGGCAGCAACCTGGGGTTGCTGAATCCACACCTATATCCGCTGGCGAATACCAGCGCGTTTCACAATGCCGCGGCGCTCGGTAGCGATCTCGCTCATGTCGGATTGGGCTCGCCCAATCTAAACCTGATGTACTTGGCGCTGACCGGTCAAAGCGCCGGGATTCCGAGCGCGACGCTCTCCCAGATCGACGAATCGCTTCCGGTTCCGGCGTCGGGGATTGTGCCCAATGGAGTTCCGGCCGATGGCGCTACCCCGCTGACGGTCCTGGTCGCGCTGCGCGACGCCAACGGAAATTCAGTCAGCGGCAAAACCGTGACTCTCTCCGCAGGCGCGGGAACCAGCGCGGTTGTCACTCCTTCGAGCGCCATGACTACCAGCAACAACGGGGTGGCAAGTTTCACCGTCACCGATCTGACGGTTGAAAATCTCTCATTTACTGCGACCGACAGCGGCGATGGAGTTCAGGTATCGCAGAGTTTCCAGATCCCGTTCGTGACGCCGCCTGCCGCCTCAGCCGCGCTCAACGCGGCTCCATCCACGGTCACCGCCGACGGCGTTACCTCGACTGGCATCACCGTTACGCTCGAGGATTCACTCGGGCGTCCATCGCCGGGCAAACAGATCCAGATCACGCAAACCGGCAACTCCCTGATCACGGGACCAACTCCTCCGGTTACCGATTCCGACGGGGAAATCCAGTTCACCGCAACCGACACCAATAATGAAACCGTGACGTACAGCGCCACTGACGTAACCGACGGTAACCTGCCGTTCCCCGGGAACGCCGAAGTGACCTTCAGCGACGCGCCCGAGCCCAACTGCGGCAACCAAACCCCGGTGGCCGCGCCAGGATACGTGGTGACACCGTACGTGACCGGCTTCCTGGCCCAGAACTTCTCGTACGCCAATAACTCGATAAACTACGGCGGATGCCCGGGCGCGAGCGGAATCGCGTTCGACACTTCTGGCAACATTTTCGTGTCCGACCTTCCGAGCGGCGATATCTACAAGCTGCCTTCGGGTGGCGGCGCCGTCAGTAACAGCAACCTGATCAACAGCACTCTCGGACCTGCCGGGGGCGATTTGGTGTACGAAAACGGCAACCTCTATGCAGTGCAGGGTGCCATTCCCGGCGACGGATCAAATTCCGGCACGGTCACCCAGATCAACCCCTCGACCGGTGCGGTCATCGGCACTGTCGCCACAGGTCTCAACTGCCCTCAAAAGATGGCCGCCGATCCGCTCACTGGCGATCTGTTCGTCGACGACGCATGCACCGCACCGGCCGGAAATCCCGCGCTTATCCGTATCTCGAATCTCGGCGGGAGTCCGACGACCTCGACTTACGCAACCCTGCCAAACGAGACCAACTACGAGATCACTTTCGCGCCGGACGGGACCATCTATGTGATGACCGGCGTGAATTTCGGCAACAACTACTCCGGCACGGTGGTCGAAGTCGGCGGCACCAACACGACTCAGCCGGCCGCCGTCGCCACGATCTCCTCAATCGCCCCGGCCGACGAGATACTGCTCGCCGCAGGAACCGCTTCCGGCGGAGGCGCGCAATACCTGATCTCAGGCAGCCTCGCCAATATTCCCACCAGCAGCGGGCTGGGCACATTCGATCTGACCAGCAACCCGCCCAGCGCCGGCG
>JBAPSR010000589.1:0-4214 GCA_049281755.1 Binataceae bacterium (SeqCode) | reverse complement strand
CGACCAGGACCTCGGTCAGACCGACCAGGTTATGCACCCCCAGAACTTCGTGGCATCGCGCACGCCGCAGATCGGCGTCGATCAACAGGACACGCCCGCCCATCTGCGCAAACGCCATCGCGATATTTACCGCGGTTACGGTCTTGCCTTCGGCCTTGGCGCCGCTGGCAACCAGGAGGGTCTTGGGAGCCTCGGCCGCGCGCGACAGCAGGATCGCGGTGCGGATCGCACGATAAGATTCGCCGGCGATCGAGAAACGGCTCTTGGCCATCATGATTTCCCGCTCGTCGGAGGCACTGCTCGCGATCAGAGTCGGCGCCCCACCGCTGATTGGCAGCGCGGTTTCGGCAGCCTCTTCCTCGGCTCCAAGGGTCAGAAAGTCCGGTACCGAACCGAGGCTTGGCAGTTGCAAATAGAGTTCCGCTTCCTCCGGATTGTGTAATCCGTCATCAAGATGATCGAGCAGGAATGCGATCCCGACTCCGAGGAACAGCGCCATCGCTCCGGCAATTGCCATGTCGAGCAACTTCTTCGGGCTTGACGGGTTGATGGGTGCGGTCGCGGAATCGATTATGGAAACGTTCGAGGTTGGGACTTCGCCCGCCACGCCGATTTCTTTCATTCTTTCGAGCACGCTCTTGTAGAGCTGCCGGTTGGCGTCAACCTCGCGCGCCAGCACCGCGTCCTGCAGCGACGCGTCGTTGAGCGCCAGCGCCTTGGTCTTCAAATCTTCGACCGATTGCTTGAGCGCAGTCTCGCGTTCCAGCGAGGCCTGGTATTGTGATTCGATGCCCTGAACTGTGTGGTCGACTTCCGCGTTCAGGCGCGCGTTGGTTTCGTCGACCTTGGCCTTGAGCTCCTTCAACGGCGGGTAATCGCCCTTGAATTGTTGCGACATACTGGCGTACTGGCCCGCGATCACGTCGTCCTGAGTCTTTAGCTGCTGGATTAGCGGACTGCTGATTACCGCCGGCAGCGAATTGTAGTTGCGCTTATTGATCAGATCGTGCTGCGACTCGAGATCGATGCGGTCGGTTTCGGCCTTGGTCAGCGCCTTGTTCATCTCGGTCAGCCGTTCATTGAGGATCGTGCCGCGGTCATCGAGGTTGAACGCGATGATTCCGCGTTCGCGGCGGTAACTGTTTAGCGCGGCTTCCGATTTCTCGACCCGCTCTTTGAGCTCGACCAGCTTCTTCTCCAGAAACTCGCGTGCGTCCTCGCTCGCCTGCGCGTGGATTTCCATCCCGCGATGGATATAAGTCCTCACGTGCGCGTTCGCTACCTGCGAGGCGAGCGCGGCGCTCGGTGACGTGAACGAAACCACAAACAACCGCGTTCCGACATCCGGCTTCACTGCGAGGTCTTTCAGATACTTATCGACCATCCGCGGATCGACCCCGTACTGATCGAGCGGGCCCATCGCCGCCCGGCCTTTGAACAGATCGCTCATCGAGGTCCGGACCGTGTGGATCATCTCGCCAAAAAAGCCGCGATGGAGACTGCTGCCGGTAAAGTCGGGATTGCGGTCAAGGCCGAGATTACGAATCACTTGGGCCGCAAGACCGCGGCTCTTAAGAATCTCCTCCTGGGTCTTATAATAGTCGGATGCGTCAACGCCGGTTTCGCTCGCCAACTCGTGGATATCGAGCACGTGCGGGGCGTTGGGTTCGACCAGAATCGTGCTCGTCGCCGTGAAGTGCGGCGTAACTACCAACACCACTAGTGTCGTCACCAGCATCGCGGCCAGAAACATGCTCACGATGAGCTTGGCGTGCCTGCGGATCACTCGAAAGTAATCGCGCAGATCGGGTCCGGCCGCTTCAGGCGCACCGAAGAAGTCAGGGTCAACTCCGCGCCCCATGTATTGCGGTGCGGGGACCGGTTCGGGATACACGCGTTGGATTGGATAAGGAGAAGGTTCTTTCACAATGGCCTCTGCGGGCTTGTTACGTATTGAATCTCAGGCGGAGACTTCGCTGTCTGCTACATAAACGGTAGCGCGGGAAAAATTCCGGTGCTGAACTTCTGAAACACCGTGTATGCCGCGTATGGCACGGCGCCCGCGACCGACTTCTTCACGATCACCACATCGCCACCCTGGACCGGAACGTCGGGAGCGGTACCCTTCTGAATCGCGGAGAGATCAACCGGAATCTCGATCTTGCCCGCGCCGGCGGTTGAGCCAGCGCGCAAAATCACGGCGTCGGAGCTGAACATCTCTCCACCGGCCGCTGTCACCGCACCCAGCACTGTCATGCCCGGGGTGATTTTGAACGCGCCCGTATTCTGCACCCATCCTTTGACCATCACCTCGCCAGCGGCGGGTACGATAATCACATCGCCAGGACGGGCCGGAATGCCGAGTTCGTTTTCGTTGTGGGTATTGGTCAGATCGATAATGATTGGGTCCTGGCTGCTGAGCCCGGCCGGCATCTGCGTCGCCGCCGGCTGGTAGCTTGCGGGAACGCTCTCCCCTTCTACGGCGATGTCTCCGCTGGGCTTCTCAGCTCCTTCGGCGCCGACGGCCTTGGGCGCTACCGGCGCGGATTTCGGCACGGTGCTCATCTGCGAGGCTGCCGCGAGCATCGCGCTGGTTTGAGCGCCTTGTCCGGGAGTCGCCGGGATCAGCAAAATGCGCTGGGCTCCCTCGGCAGTGGTGCCGCCCGCGCGGCTGATCATCGCGAGGATCGTGTCATTCGGGCTGGTCAGAGTGTACAAACCCGGCTTCTGAACCATCCCTACGATGGCGACTTGCCGGCTCTCATATTCCTTGGTGAAGACGTCCACCTGCGGATCGTACATGTATTTTTCGAGTCGCTGTTTGATCTGATCGCGGACGCCCTGCTCGGTTAACCCCTTAACATCGATCACGCCCGCCAGTGGCAACGCGATCGTGTTATCGCCTGAGACTCGCACCGAGCGATCTTTCAGATCCTCGATTGCGGGCACCGAAATCTCGAGCACGTCGCCCGGACCGACGGTGAAATCTTTTTCGGATTTGTCTCCGGCGCGCTGCTGCCACAGGGCGTCGAGCCGCGCCGTCTCTTCGGATTCAGCCGCAGTCGATCCGGGAGTCCCTGCGGCGGCGTCGGCGGAGACCCCGGGCGCAGGCGCCGGTTCCTGCGACGAACACGCCACGAACGCCCCCGCGACCGCGAATGCGAGCGCAGCAAAAAATGCGCTGTGAATTATCTTCGATAACACGATAAGTGAACCTCGTGCGCAATGCCCTGGTGCGCACCGGATGTTTAGTGGGTTTGAAAGCCGGCTGCCGATGACGACGAAAGAGTTTTCGACCCATTGCCAGCCGGGATTTTGGGGTCGGACCCGGCCTTCGTCAAGTCTCAGCGAGACGGACTTGCGTTGCCGCCGCCGCTGCCGCCGCAGTCGTTACCCTCGGTGCAGATAATGCCGCCGGTGATACCGCCTACGCCAACCAGCAGTCCGGCTCCAGCCGCCGCAGTCTCCCACCACGGGATTCCGCAAGTCAACGTCGCCGCCGATGCCACCCCAATGTCGGTGGTGGCAATTGCGCTAGTGGTCGGCGACAGGAACCAATTGATCGTCGCACCTTCGATATCGACTTGGGTGACCGCCGAGCCGCCCTGGAAATCCTTGGAGTTGGGATCGATCGAAACCGTGTACTTGCCGGGCGTAACCAATGGGATGCAATAGCGCCCGTAGAGATCCGATCGTCCATGGCCCGCGGTCTGACCCTTGGAGTCAACGATCGTGACGAAGGCGTTATTGACGAAATTGCGGTTCTGATCCGAGACCAATCCCACTACGCTGAAGCACATCGCGGGTCCGGCCACAGCCAAAATCGCGACTACTGATACCAGGCAACCAAACAGCTTTTTCATTTTCCGTTCCACCTCTTAAATGAAGAGTCCGTATAACCGTTCGAGCCGAACGCGCGTCCGCCATCCCTGTACGGCAATCCGTACGGCAAATCGTCAGACAGGCTCATCCATCACCTTGGCTAAGCCGCCAACGCCCCTCCCATCCTCCACCACCGCTGTATTTGGCGTTTGCCCGCAGATGCCAAAAACAATTCAAGCGAGCTAACGTTTCACGAACTCCGCGTACCGATAAGGTCTAGCATGTGAATAGGTGACAGTCAAACATCTCTGCGTCGATAATCTTTCCATGGGAAACCATGGCGTCCAGTTCATTCGTAAAACGCTATAAGCGCTAATACTTGACTAGTATGC
>JBAPSR010000588.1:0-2627 GCA_049281755.1 Binataceae bacterium (SeqCode) | reverse complement strand
CCGCAGGAGCGGCTTCGCCGCCGCCCACTTTGCGAAAGCGAGAGGGCGCGTCGTCAGCGAAAGTCTCCTCCGGATGAAGCTCGCGTGCTCGCGCTAGCAGCACCGCCTCGGTCTCGGGATTGGCCGGGTCGGGCACGCAGCAATCAACCGGGCATACCGCGGCGCACGCTTCATGATCATGAAAGCCGACACACTCAGTGCATTTGGCCGGCACGATATAGAAAATATCCTGCGCGATCGCGGCGCTGGTCGCTCCGTTTAGTTCCCATTCGATACCGCCCGCGTAAATCGCGGTATTCGGACATTCCGGCTCGCAGGCGCCGCAATTGATGCATTCGCTGGTGATGGTCGTTGACATTGTCTGGGCGTCGTCCCCGTTAAGCAGTCTGGGTTTATTATCCCTACTACGATCTTTAGCAATCCTGATGCAGCCCGGCAAACATGCCCGCTAATTCGTTTTTCGGATGTGCGGGTTTTGACTATGCTTGCGCCAAGACCGCGGTACCTCGACCGCAGGAGTAGTTCCCAGGAGTAGTTTCCATGGATTTGAATTTCAATCACGAAGAAAATGAATTTCGCCTCAAGGTCCGCCGCTTCCTGGAAGAGAACCTGGCCAAGAGCGGCCTCGGCGCCGGACGCGAGGGGCGCGAGGACAAAGCCTGGCTCGACAAGTCCAAGGCCTGGCAGCGCAAGCTGCATGAAGCCGGCTACGTCGCACTGGCGTGGCCCAAGGAATATGGCGGGCAGGCGATGGACCCGATTAGGCAATCGATCGTCAACGACGAGATGGTGCGTGCCAACGCGCCCTACCTCCCGGGCGGATCGGGGCTCGGGATGCTCGGGCCCACGCTGATTTCCTGGGGTACCGAGGAGCAGAAGAAACGCTACCTGCCGAAAATTCTGACCGGCGAGGAAATCTGGTGCCAGGGATATTCCGAGCCCGGCTCGGGCTCTGACCTCGCCTCGCTGCGCACGCGCGCGGAGACCGTCGGGGATGAATTCGTCGTCAACGGGCAGAAGGTCTGGACCTCGGGCGCGCAACACGCCGACATGATGTTCTGCCTGGTGCGCACCGACCCCGAGGCGCCGAAGCATCGCGGAATTTCCTACATCCTGATCGACATGCACACGCCCGGAATCAGCGTGCGTCCTCTGGTGCAGATGACCGGCGATCGCGGCTTCAACGAGGTCTTCTTCGACAATGTTCGCGTGCCGCGCAAGAACCTGGTCGGCAAGCTCAACGAGGGATGGATCGTCGCCAACGCGACCCTGTTCCACGAACGCAACATGCTCGGCTCCGCGACCGGCAGCGAGCAGCGCTTCAACCGCTTGCTCGCGATCGCGAAAAAGATCAAACGCTCAGGCCGAGCGCTCACCGAGGATCCGGTCTTTCGCCAGCGCCTGGTCGATCTGGAAATCCGGGTCGAGGCGATGCGCTATCATTCGCTGCGCCAGCTCACCGATCAGATTCGCGGCAAAAATCCCGGCGTCGAGGGCTGGATCAACAAGCTGGTCGGCACCGAGCTCAACCACGACCTCGCAACCGCTGCGATGGAAGCGCTCGGCGACTACTCGATGCTCTCGCGCGAGGACGGCGCGGCGCTCGATCACGGCTACTGGCCTTACGAATGGATGTTCTCGCTCGGGCTGGTAATCGGCGGCGGAACTTCGCATATCCAGAAGAACATCATCGCGGAACGCGGCCTCAAGATGCCGAAATCGCGCTGACGCAACAGGTATCAAAATGGATTTCGGACTCAGCGAAGAACAGCAGGCGCTCAAGACCAGCGCGCGCGAGTTTCTCTCCGCCGAATGCGCGACCGCCGTCGTGCGCAAGGCCATGGCCTCCGATGACGGCCGCGCGCCGGAGCTTGAACGCGAAATCGCCAAGCTCGGATGGACCGGGCTCGTCGTGCCGGAAAAATTCGGCGGCGCTGGACTCGGGATGCTCGACATGGCGGTGATCCTCGAAGAGCAGGGCTACGCCGCGATGCCGGGGCCCTTCCTGTTTTCCTCCGCGCTAGCTGCCGACGCGCTCGCGCATGGCGGCTCCGACGAGCTGAACGCCAAATGGCTGCGCGCGATCGCCGACGGCAGCGCGATCGGCACGGTCGCGATTGTCGAGGGCGACGACAGCCTCTCGCCGGCGGACTTCGCGACCATTGCAAAAAAAGATGGCGCGGCGGCGCGAATCTCGGGTGTCAAGATGTTCGTGCCATACGGCAACGCCGCCGATTTTATCGTCGTCGCGGCCCGTACCGGCGCCAACCCGGCCGATGCCGCGCTCTACCTGATCGAGACGAAGTCCGCGGGTGTTCGCGTGACGGGGCTTAAAAATCTCGATCAGACGCGTTGCGTCGCGCGAGTCGAGTTCGACGGCGCGCCCGCAACCCCGCTTTCCGGCGGCACGAAGCTCTACTCGCGCCTGCTCGATATCGGCGCAGTCGCGATCGCGGCAGACTCGCTCGGCGGAATCGAGCGCGCGCTCGACATGGCGGTTGATTACTCGAAGGTGCGCGAACAATTCGGCAAGCCGATCGGATCGTTCCAGGCGCTCAAGCATGCCGCCGCCGAAATTCTTTCCGAGCTCGAGCCGGGCCGCGCGCTTTTGTGGTACGCCGCCTACG
>JBAPSR010000587.1:0-3331 GCA_049281755.1 Binataceae bacterium (SeqCode) | reverse complement strand
TGCGCGCGTCGAAAATTCCCGCGCAGGTTATCTGGGGCGAGGCTGATACGGCATTCGACAAGGCGGCGTCGCTCGGATGGTTTAAGAAGAATCTCGGCGGACTCAAGCGAACCGTGCTGGTGCCGCGTGCGAAGTTGTTCTTCCCGGAAGAGCATCCGCGGGTGATAAGCACTCTGCTGAAGGAATTCTGGGAGCAGAATTAAGAATCCAAGCGGCCACTAAGGCACGAAGGCACAAAGAAATCTTGTTCGTGTCTTAGTGTCTTAGTGGCCGCCTTTAATGCGAACTCGGCGAATCGACCTCTGTGCGCATCTTCTCTACCAGCTTGCGCGCGGTGTCAGCGCCGAGGAGCTGATCCGCCATCGGATAGAGCACCATTTCCTCCTTGGCGTCGTGGCTGCGAAACAGCGCCGACGGATCGGTCAGCTCGCCCTCCATCGCCTGGATGGCGGTCCATCGCTCCTGCACCGTCAGCAAGGGCGCGAGGCCGTCAAGCACGCGCTCGATCTCGCGATGCTCCAAACGCATCGCATGGGTCGGTCCGCTGGTGCGCATCGCGGTTTTGTCCTCGATCGCGGGGAACAGGATCTGCTCTTCCATCCGCAGATGCCGGCGCATCGCGGCGATAAATTCGCCCGACCGCGTGTGCATCGCAGTGAAATCATTGCGGGTGAACGCGCCCTGGAGGTCGATCCAAATCTTGTCGATGCGCTGATGGTCGGCGGCGAGGAAGCCGGTTATCGAATCGGCGGGTGCGCCCTTCTCGGCGGGGGTGGTTAGGGCGGCGTCGATGGTGCTCATCGGTCTGATATTCCTCCTGAGGTTTCTCTCGAACTGCGAGCCGTTTCTCATCATATAAACGGCGCGGACGGCGCGGGCAAGCGCGCGGCTTTGCGGTTCGTTTGACTCATGCGCGGCGGCCATGCTGAAGATTATTAACCAGGCAGTTAATTGTGGCCATGGCGAATACCAGGCGCATCAAAAACCTTCGCGGGAACGTCCGCGACCTTGCGCGCACCCGCGAGCGGATCCTCAAAGCGGCGCTGGCCGAGTTTTCGGTGCGAGGGCTGGCCGGCGCGCGCACCGAGACGATCGCGCGGCACGCGCGGGTCAATAAGCGCATGCTGTTCTATTGTTTTGGCAGCAAGCGCGGACTCTACGCCGAAGTGCTGCGGCGCAAGATTGCGGACAAGGCCGAGGCGATCGCCTCGACTCCCGAAGACTTGGGCGCCGCGTTGCAATACTGGACCGAGATCGGACGCGACGACGGCGACTGGATCCGGATGCATGAATGGGAGGCGCTGGGCCCTGCGGCCGGTCCGATGGTCGCGCGGGCCGAGCGGCGCAGGCTGTTCCGCAGCGTACATGCGCGGCTGCGGCGCTCGCAGATCGCGGGAGCAGTCGCTAGCGGCGTCAATCTGGATCAGTTGTTCCTTTCGGTTATCGCGCTGACCGCGTTTCCGGCCGCGTTCCCGCAGATGACGCGGCTGGTGACCGGGATGAGTCCCGACGACCCGCGTTTTCGCCGTGCGCGGACGAAATTTCTCGGCTGGCTCGGCGCTCAGATGGCTTCGCCGCGGCGCGCAAGCACACGGTCAAGCCGCCGATGAGCGCCGCACCTCTGGCCGCCGATATTAAATCCGACCGCGCATGGCGGCCGTCGCACAATCCGTGGCTGGTCGCGATGACGGTGACGCTGGCGACCTTTATGGAGGTGCTCGACACGAGTATCGCCAACGTCGCGTTGCCACATATCGCGGGTGGACTGTCGGCGGGGGTCGATGAAAGCACGTGGGTCCTGACCTCCTACCTGGTCGCGAACGCGATTGTGCTGCCGATCAGCGGATGGCTGGCCGGGTTGTTCGGGCGCAAGCGGTTTTACATGGTCTGCGTCGCGGTGTTCACGCTGAGCTCGTTTCTGTGCGGGCTCGCGCCGTCGCTCACGATCCTGGTGATCCTGCGCGTGATCCAGGGCGCGGGCGGAGGAGGATTGCAGCCGAGCGAGCAGGCTATTCTGGCCGACACCTTCGCGCCCGAGGAATTTGGGATGGCGTTCGCGGTCTATGGGATGGCGGTGGTGCTGGCGCCCGCGATCGGGCCGACGCTCGGCGGATGGATCACGGACAATTTCACCTGGCGCTGGATTTTCTTTATCAACGTTCCGGTCGGGCTCATTTCGCTGCTGCTGAGCTACCGCGTGGTCGAAGATCCTCCGTACGTAACCCGCGAGATCAAGGAGCGCAAGGGCGGAATACAAATCGACTATATCGGGCTTGGGCTAATTGCGGTCGGGCTGGGCTTTTTGCAGATCGTGCTCGACAAGGGCCAGCGCCTGGATTGGTTTCAGTCGCACTTCATCGCGATCTTCACGATTGTCGGTATCGCGGCGGTGATCACGTTTATCTTCTGGGAGCTGCGCGTGGAGCATCCGGTGATCGATCTGCGGTTGTTCAAGAACCGGACCTTCGCGGTCTCGGCCACGATGATGTTCACGCTCGGGACGGTTCTGTTCGGAACCACCGTGCTGCTGCCGCAATACGTGCAGGAGCTGATGGGATACACGGCGCAGCAGGCAGGGATGGTGCTGACGCCGGGCGGATTCACGATGATGATTACGATGCCGATCGTGGGTGCGCTGATCTCGCGCGTCGATGGGCGATGGCTTATCGCGATCGGGTTCGTTATCACCGGGCTTGCGATGCTGCATATGACGGGGATCTATCCGGGCGTCGATTTCCGCACCGCGATGTTCTACCGCATCTATCAGTCGATGGGACTCGCGTTCCTGTTCATCCCGATCACCACGATGGCGTACTCCGGGATGCGCCAGGACCAAAACAATGACATTTCGTCGATCATGAATTTCTCGCGCAACGTCGGCGGCAGCCTGGGCATCTCGATGGTCACGACGATGCTCGCGCGGCGCTCGCAGTTTCATCAGACCACGCTGATGACGCGGGTGACGCCGTTTGATTCGACGCTGCACTCGCAACTGACGGGCCTGGGGCATCAGCTATTTCTGTCCGGCGGCGCCAATATCAACCATCGTGCGATCGGGATGATCTACGGACGTATCCTGCAAACGGCCAGCGCGCAGGCGTATATCGACGTGATTTGGATGATGGGGATTGCGACGTTGTGTATGCTGCCGCTGGTCCTGCTAATGCGCAAAAACGATCCCGGCGCGGCGTCGGCGCCGGTGCATTAACTGCGAGTTAGCGGACTGGCGGCGACCTCGCTTATCGGAGCATAATCAGCTTTCGGTAGGCTTTGAGGTCCTTTCGGGAGCGTCTAAAGGGGGACTATCGCGATCGCCGCCGCGGCTTCCAGC
>JBAPSR010000586.1:0-8390 GCA_049281755.1 Binataceae bacterium (SeqCode) | reverse complement strand
GCGCAGGATCGCAGGCGACCGTGGCGCTCGCCTGAACATGACGATTGCTCCTGAAGCCGCGTCCGGAGATTCGGGTTTTCGCACCGCGAGGCGCGCACCGGAAGCGGCCGCCGCGATCGCGGCGTTGCCGGCACGAATCCAACGCGTGCTTGCGAGCTCGCGCGCGGCGGCGCCAATCGCTGACCAATTCCCGCTGCCCGCGGATATCGGAAACTCCTCGCGCGAGCGCGGGCCGGAATTTGGCGTGCGTGGCGGCCGCCGGAACGCGAACCTGTCGGCGCCGATCACGATCAACTCGTCGCCGTCGATCACGGTCAATCTTCCGGCGGGAACCATCGCACCCGGCGAGCGCGGGATCTCGCGGGCAGTGGCGCAAGCGCTCGAGGAACACGCGGAGGAGCTCTACGAGATGATGCGGCGCGTCGGAGCGTTTCGAGAGCGCACGGAATTTTGACCTTCGAGATTTGCGGAGACTGAAATGGACGATGGATTATCAATTCTGCTGCCGTATCAGCGCCGATGGATCGCCGATCGCGCGCAGGTGAAAGTCGCCGAGAAATCGCGCCGCATCGGGCTCACCTGGACCGAAGCCGCCGACCGCGCACTCGGCGCTGCCGTCGCGGGACGCGGCGGAATGGACGGCTGGTACATCGGTTACAACAAGGACATGGCGCTCGAATTCGTCGAGACGGCGGCTATGTGGGCGCGGCGGTTCGACAAGGCGGCGCGCGCGATCGAGGAAATCGCCGTCACCGACCAATCGCGCGACATCCTTGCCTACCGGATTCGCTTCGCCTCGGGCCACAAGATCGTCGCGCTGTCGTCGCGTCCGTCGAATCTGCGCGGCAAGCAGGGCTGCGCGGTTATCGACGAGGCCGCGTTTCACGACGATCTGGCGGGCCTGCTCAAGGCCGCGCTCGCGTTCACGATGTGGGGCGGGCTGGTGCGCATCATCTCGACCCACAACGGGGCGGCGAACGCGTTCAACCAGCTCGTGTGCGACGTCCGCGCCGGACGCCTGCCGTATTCGATCCATCGCGTGACTCTCGACGACGCGCTCGCGCAGGGACTGTATCGAAAGATCTGCGAGACGCTCGGGCGCGAATGGTCGTCCGAGATCGAGGCGGCATGGCGCCGCGAGATCTTCGAGCTCTATGCCGACAACGCGGGCGAAGAGCTGATGTGCGTCCCACGCGCGTCGACAGGAACGTTCCTGAGTGCGCTCGCGATCGAGTCGCGGATGCGCGACGGAATTGCGGTGCTGCGATGGTCCGCCGCCGACGATTTTGCGTTCAAGCCCGAAGAGGTCCGGCGCTCGGAAACCGCGGCCTGGTGCGAGGATCATCTCGCGAGGGCTCTGGAAGCGCTCGACAACGCCTCGGCAACCTGCTTCGGCGAGGATTTCGGACGCTCGGATGATCTGACGGTAATCTGGGTGATGCAGATCGCACCGGACCTGACCCGGCGCACCGGGATGGTGGTCGAGCTGCGCAATCTTCCATTTCGGCAGCAGGAACAGATTTTGTTTTATCTCGCGGACCGGCTGCCGCGGTTTATCGCGGGCGCGATGGACGCGCGGGGGAACGGCCAGTACCTGGCCGAGACCGCGGCGCAGCGCTACGGCGCGCGGATCGCGCAGGTGATGCTCTCGGCCGAGTGGTACCGCGAGAACATGCCGCGCTACAAGGCCGCGTTCGAGGATGGAGCGATTGAGCTGCCGCGCGACGCCGATATCCTGGCGGACCATCGCGCGATCGTCCTGGAGCAGGGAATTGCCAAGGTCGGCGACGCGCGGTTTCGTGGCGCGGACGGGATGCCGCGGCACGGCGATTCGGCGGTCGCGGCGGCGCTGGCATTCGCGGCCTCGCGAATGGAAGTGGCGGAGATTGCCTATACGCCAGTGCGAGCAGCCGCGCCGGGGCGGTTCGGGGTGGGGGCGTGGTGATCTGCGTCATGCGAAAGCACAGCAGCACCCTCACCCGCGCGTCACGGTGCTTGCGAAAGAGAATCGCAAGCATCGCGCCGCGCCGCTTTCTCCCGGGGCGAGAGGGTATAAGAAGGCGCCGCGCCGCCCGCGTGCTGGCGGTACCGTCCGGGGGAGGGGTATCTGAAGAGACTTATACGAAATAGCTACTGAGGTTTGAATGAGTATTTACTGGGAATGGCGATGCGAGGCTTGCGGATATCAGTTCGTATTGACCACGATGCGGCTGCCCGAGCCGTGCCATCTTTGCGGCGCCGGATGGTTCCGTAAAGTCGGTGAATCAGACCGCAAACACCAGGAGGCGGCCTCATGAAGCTTTACGACGCGTACGGGCGCGAGGTCGAGACCGATAGCCTGCGCTCCGAACAGGCGGCGCCGACGATGGCGGGAATTCGCAACATCTTCTCCGTGATGCATCCGTCGGTCGGGCTGACGCCGGAGCGGCTCGGGTCAATCCTGCGCGAAGCGGAGTTCGGCGATCCGTTTCTGTATCTCGAACTCGCCGAAGAGATGGAAGAGAAAGACCTGCACTACCTTGCGGTGCTCGGAACGCGCAAGCAGGCGGTCGCGGGACTCGAGCTGCTCGTGCGCGCGGCGTCGTCGTCGGCGGAAGACCAGCGCGCGGCCGGCTTGATTCGCGAGCTCCTGCTGGGCGGCGCGCTCGCGATCGACTCGGCGATCGTGGACATGCTCGACGCGATCGGCAAGGGCTTTTCGGCGACCGAGATAATCTGGGATCGTTCGGGGCGCCAGTGGTTTCCGCGCGAGCTGAAGTGGCGCGATCCGCGCTGGTTCATGTTCGACTGGATTTCCGGCAATGAACTGCTGGTGCGTACGCTTAGGGAACAGACCATGACCGGCGCTTCTGCAAGCGCGGGGCCGGGCGACGGCGGCAAGACGCCGCACTTCGTCGGCGACGGGATTGCGGGCGGCCTGCGCGACGGGATTCAGCCGATGACCGCGCCGCTGGCTCCCTTCAAGTTCATTACTCATTTCTCGAAAGCAAAGGCGGGCTTGCCGATTCGCGGCGGACTGGCACGCGCGGCGGGATGGTCGTACCTGTTCAAGAACTACATACTTAAAGACTGGGTAACATTCACTGAGGTCTTTGGGCAGCCGCTGCGGGTGGGCAAGTATCATCCGGGCTCGACCGAGATCGACAAACAGACGCTGCTGCAGGCGGTTGCGAATATCGGCACCGACGCGGCGGCGATTATTCCCGAGTCGATGATGATCGAATTCACCGAGGCGCGGCAAGGCGGAAGTTCGGAGTTGTACCGCTCATTTTGCGAGTACCTGGACGCGCAAGTGTCGAAGGCGGTGCTGGGGCAGACCTTGACGACGGAGATGTCGTCGTCGGGCGGCTCGCGCGCGGCGGCCGAAGTTCACGACGCGGTGCGGCGCGATATTCTGGCGGCGGATGCGCGCCGGCTGGGCGAGACGCTCGGACGCGACCTGGTGCGGCCGATCGTCGATCTGAACCTGGGGCCGATGCGCCAGTATCCGAAGCTGGTGCTGGGGCTGCCGGACGATCAGGACGCCAAGGAGTTCGCCGATATCGTCGGAGCGATGGCGGACCGCGGCCTGCGCGTTGCGCAAAAAGCGGTCCTCGACAAGCTCGGCCTGCCCGAAGCCGCGCCCGGCGACGCTATACTCAGTCCCGCGCGAGCGGGAGCGCGAAGCTCGAATTGAGATAAGCGGCGGAAACCTGGTTCAAGCGCCTTTTGTCCCGGCCGGCTAGTGACTAGTCGGCCGGGGACAAAAATATTCACCGGGTGGCCTTAATTCTTGCTGGTTTGGGGTTGCCTTCGAGAGCGCTTTGGATGCGCGTGCCGAGGTTGGCATCGACCTGCGTCCAGTAAGCGATCGCGCGGCGCTGCATGTCGGGCTTCAACCCGCCTTTCAAGTGGCCGACGATATTGGTGACCATGTGGTCGCGATCGGTGTCGGACAGTATTTTGCGATACAGCGTTCCTGCCTGCCCGAAGTCGTCATCTTCGGCGTGTTTTACGTATGCGGTGCGCACGATCTCGCCGGCTTCGATCTGCCAATTCGGCAGCTCGTAGGCAGGATCGGCCTTCGGGCCGCCGACCGAGTTGGGTGCGTACACCGGGTCGGCGGGATTCTTGTGGCGCATCGCGCCGTCGCGGTTGTAACTGTGTACCGCGGATAGCGGCCGATTCACCGGCAACTCGAGATAATTGGTGCCGATACGATGGCGGTGCGAGTCGGGATAGCTGAACAGCCGGCCTAACAGCATCTTGTCGGGGCTGGGACCGATACCGCGGACCATGTTGGCGGGTTCGAAAGATGATTGTTCGATCTCGGCAAAGTAATTCTCGGGATTGCGATTGAGTACCATGCGCCCGATCGGGATCTGAGGATAGTCCTTGTGCGGCCAGATCTTGGTCAGGTCGAAAGGATTGAAGCGATAGTTGGCCGCATCGTGGAACGGCATGATCTGCATCTCGACCCTCCACTCCGGCGCGTCGCCGTTGGCGATCGAGTTGTACAGATCGCGCAAATGGTAATCCTTGTCCTCGGCCGCCATCGCCTTGGCGTCGGCGTCGGTGAAGTTCTCGATCCCTTG
Organism: Binataceae bacterium (SeqCode); assembly: GCA_049281755.1. Taxonomy (GTDB): domain Bacteria; phylum Desulfobacterota; class Binatia; order Binatales; family Binataceae; genus JBARDN01. Next base: position 3,816 of record JBAPSR010000586.1, on the reverse strand, counting down.
CACGGTTTTGAAGTGGTATTTGACCCAGAACTTCTTGCCACCTGCGTTCTCCCACAGAAACGTATGGCTGCCGAAGCCGTCCATGTGGCGCCAGGTTCGCGGGATGCCGCGATCGGTCATCAGGATCGTCACCTGATGCGCCGATTCGGGCGAGAGAGTCCAGAAATCCCACTGCATATTGTTGTCGCGCAGATGATTATCGGCGCGGCGTTTTTGCGAATGAATGAAATCCTGGAATTTCTGCGGATCGCGGATGAAAAAGATCGGCGTGTTGTTGCCGACCAGATCGTAGTTGCCTTCCTGGGTATAGAACTTGAGCGCGAAGCCGCGCGGGTCGCGGACCGTATCCGATGATCCTGCTTCCTGCGCGACTGTCGAGAAACGCGCCAGCATCGGAGTGCGCATCCCCTTCTTGCTGAGGAAATTCGCTTTGCACCAGGGCGTCACGTCCTCGGTGACCTCGAAGAAGCCGTGGGCTCCTCCGCCCTTGGCGTGGACCACGCGTTCGGGGACCCGTTCGCGGTTGAACTGGGCCATCTTCTGAACCAGGTAGTGGTCTTGCAGCAGGATCGGTCCGTTGGGGCCAGCGGTCAGAGAAAATTCGTCGCTTGCAGCGGCGATTCCCGCGTCGGTGGTGGTTACGGGAGGCTTTTTGTCAGGAGCTTTCTTATCGGGCATGGTGATCTCCTTAATCCTCACGAACTACTTTAATCGTATCACAAAGTGATGGAAGCGAATTTCCGGCTAAGGTAGCGACCGAGTCTTATGAATTGACGGCGACAGTGGTGTCATTCCCGTGCGCGGCTGCCGCGCGTGAGGAATCTCGGACGAGGAGCACTGCATGCGGTGTGGGCTCGGCGCATGGACGCCCGGGATTCCTCGCCTCTGGCTCGCAATGACGATTGGGGCTTGGCTGAGACTGCGATACTCATGAGCCAAGCCCGCATCCGTCATTTCGACCAGAGGGAGAAATCCCGAGGCGCTCATGCATCAGTCCGCGCATCACGCGCGGCGCTTCGTTCGGGATTTCCTTCGGCGTTGCTCAGGACAGGCTCTCACGCGCGGCGGCCACGCGCGCGGGAATGACATCCAGTGCCGTTCTTGCAGGATCGGACTGAGTATCTGTTGAAATCCGACCTAGTGCTTGAATGACTGTTTGAGCTTGGTACGCAGGGCGCGGCGGCGGTGCTTCAGGTTCAGTAACAGGTCGTCGTAGATGAGCTTGCGGGCGGAGAAGGACGCTCCCGCCAGCGCGGCGGAATCGACAGGGCCATGAGCGCGATAGCGGTAGATCTGGATGCCGTTCCACCAGGTCGGGTGATGATTTTTGGGCGTGCGCAGATTGAGTATCAGCTCGAAGCCGGGCACCTGGCGCGCGATTAGCGCGTCGGCGGAGCGTGCAGCGCGTTTGTTGGTATCGTCGATAATGACTATTGCGTCATTAGCCAGATGGGGCAGCGCGAAGCGGATTCCGTCATACTGATCCTCGAAGGAATGGCCGCCGTCGTAGAAGTAGGCGCCGATTTTCGCCGGACGCCATGGCGCCTGGGTCATAAACTCGCGGAAATCCAGGTCGCGGAACTCGACCTGACCCGGCCGCGTGAATTGCGCCAGGACTCCGTCCAGAGCCTCGGCGGCGCCGTCGAACTGGGAAAAATTGTCACAGGCATAAATCCGCGCGTCCGGATTTCCGGTCGCCGCGCCGACCAGGCTCGCGCCTTTGTAGCATCCGACCTCGACGTAGACCTCGTTGTCGTCGAGTGAGGCGACCGCCAGATTAAGCAGCTTGAGCTTGTTCTCGGTCGCCATCCCGGGCACGCGCGAAAGCACGCCGGAGAGATCGCGAGTCGCGGGATTACGCGACTTTTCGAGGCGGCGAGGATCGCCAAACTCGGGCCATTCGGAATGGCAGCGCTGGATGAATCTGTCGAAGCGCATCGCGGATATAAATCGCCCGCGCGATCAATAATACATTCCCGGACCGATCCATCCCATTCCGCCGTAGGGGTTGAACATCTCGGTCTGCAATTCCATTTGCTCTTCCTGGCTGGCTTCCAGGTTCTCGCGGGCGTCCCGGTTTTCCTTTTGCTGCCAGTTCTGCTGCAGGCGCATCTGCTCGTACTTCTGATAGTTCTCTTCGGTGCCGAGGTAGAGGCATTTGCAATACTGCGGATCCGCCATCCAGTAGTGCAGCTTGCCCTTGCGCCCGACGTAGTAGGAAACCGTCAAAGGAGGCAGCGTCGAGAGCTGTTCCTGGCGCTGGGGAGTGTCGGCGGGCAGCATCGCAAAGCCGGCGGCGGCAAGCATCGGTTCGAGCTTGGACGAGCGCTGCTCGGGAGTAGGCTTGTCGGATTGCGACAGCGCGGCGCATCCGCCGAGCGCGATCGCGAGTGCGAAAATAGATGCGTAGCCGATGATGCGGCGATGGAGTGGGGCGTCAGTCATTAGCTAGTCCTGCATTAGTCAGTCCTTGCAGTGGCAATAGTCAATCGTGGTCTCGGCGCTATGCGCCCTCACCCGCGCGTCACGATACTTGCGACGCGATACTTGCGAAGAGAGCGCAAGTATCGCGCCGCTTCCCCGCGTGCCAGTGGCACCTCCCGGGGGGAGAGGGTTTTTTGAGAGCGTGGCAGTCGAAGCGCGGACCTAATCGGCGCCGTTTACTGCTTTGCCCGCCGAATCGAATACGGTCAGCGCTCCGGCTCCGTCGGCGTTGAGCGTAAGCGTCGCTCGCGTCATGCCGTTGGCGCCGAGCAACGCCAGTCCAGGCAATCCGTCGGGAGTCACGTCGAGTCCGATGCGCGAGCCAGTCGCGTCGCCCAGTCTGAGCGTTGGCGCACCGTCGGCTGCGACCTCCATCGAGGCGCGGGTGCGGCCCTGGTTATCGTCGAGCACCAACTCGGGCTGGCCGGTCGAGGTCGCGCCAAAACCCGCCACCGTGCGCCCGTCGGGATTGAAGAAGCGCAGCCGCGAGGTATGGTTCGACAGCGCCAGCTCGATCCGCGTCTGGCCTGTCGTGCTGTAGATCGCAAGGCCGGGCGCGCCGTCGTGCGCCACGCCTAGGCCGGCGCGGATGTGATGCTGGTCGTCGTAGAGAGCAAGTTGAGCGACGCCCTGCGCGGAGACGCCAAGCTCGCCGCGGGTGCGTCCGGCGGCGTCGACCAGGACAAATTTGCTCGCCGTCATCGCTTTCGGCGTGCCGGCGGCGTTAAGCGTTGCCGCGTTCATCAGATATCCACCGACAGCACCACCGATCATCGCGGCGGCGGTTACCGTCGCGAAGATGCCGAGTCGCTCCTTGATGCTCATGTTTGCGGTCTCCTTTCGAGCGCCGAATCAATAGTTACGCGCACTGTAGCATCGCGCCGCCAAGTCGTTAAAGCCACAAAAGAGAAAGGCAGATTACGCAGATTGCAGCGCAAATCAAGCGCGAGCGGGATCGATCGTCGCCGATCACCGGCCAAGCGTCGTCATTTCGAGCCCGGTCTTCCGGTCGCGATGATTCGAGCGCGCCGGGTCGCGTCGGCATGCGCGGCGAGAAATCCCGAGACGGCCGTGTTCCGGAGCCTCGCCATACGCAGCGGCCCTCCGCCCGGGATTTCTCGCCCAGGGCTCGAAATGACGGTTGGCGTCTGATTCCGTGATGTCGTCGGGATGTGCCTAGCCCTAAATCCCGCCAGCGCTCCTATTCTAATTCACGAGAATTTTGGCCATAATGGGCTTATAAAGGTGATGTCGCGCTGACGGGCTAACCAAAGGCCGCACGGGCGAGATCAAAAAGGGGTGGCGCGATGGCAAGTGCGCGGACTGTTGTCC
>JBAPSR010000585.1:0-1835 GCA_049281755.1 Binataceae bacterium (SeqCode) | reverse complement strand
CGTCGGAGGCGCCGGCGTCGCGGATTTGCGCGAGCTCGCGGCCGGTTGCGGGTTCTATATCGGCGATCCGCCGCGAGGACGCCGATTCGACGTAAGCTCCGCCGATAAAGAGTCTGGTTTCCATCTTGCGGCTCCCGTGCGGCGCGCACGCGATGCGTCCGCGTGTGCGTCAATGGTAGCTGGAACCATAGCGCAGTCATCGCTGCGCTTCATGCGCGATCGCGCGAAAAGGTTGACCGCATCGGGCGGCGGCTTTAAGCTCGGAGCACTCGCGTGGCCGAACTTCCCAAAATCGTCGCGCTCTTTCCGCTGCCGAACCTGGTGATGTATCCCGGCACCCAGGTTCCGTTGCATATCTTTGAGCCGCGCTATCGCGAGATGGTAGCCGACGCCGCGCGCGGCAACGGGATTGTCGGGATGATCCTGCTCAAAGGCGAAGAGGTTCGCGACGTCCACTCGTTTCCGGATATCTTCGAAGTCGGATGCGCGGGCAGGATTCGCGACCTCGCGCGGCTCGAGGATGGACGCTACAACCTGATGCTCGAGGGGTTCGCCGAGTTTCGCGTGCTGCGCGAGATCCGCGAGAAAGCCTATCGGCAGGCGGAAGTGGAATGGTGTCCGGTTGCTTCCGGCGCGCTCGATTGCGACTTCGAGACGATGGAGTCGCTGCGCGAGGTGTTGTTCAGTTATCTTGGCCATCCCGCCAAAGAGGCATGGCGCACAATCGTCGAGCAGCGCGGACTGCGCGGCGCGGCGCTTATCAACTTCCTGTGCTTCCATCTCGACGTAAGTCCGATCGAGAAGCAGACGCTGCTCGAGGCATTGTCGGGGAGGGTTGATTGTTTGCTCGACGTGCTTACCTTTAAGCTTGAGGAACGCAAGCTCGGGCCGGTCGGACCGCGCGGCGGATCCGACACGGTGCAGTAGAAACCGGGCGCAGGAAAGGCTGTCGCGGGCTGCATCGCGATGTGGCAGATCTGCTACTTTTCGGCGGCAAAGACCGGGTTGTGACACGAAATAGAGAGCGAACGTAGCCGATATGTTACGTTCTGTCGCAAACGGGTTAGCGGCAAATCGGGGTTTTCGCGCTTTGCATAACGCGGAATCCTTCGCAAAACGCGAAGGTCTAGATAAAAGCTCCAGTAAGTAGTGGAGCTTATCTTCTCCGAAGCCCGCATATCTCCTTAGATAAACTGTTGTGACCGGAACATCTACCGGCAGGCATAAGAATTGCTGGTATCAAGCAACTTAATTGATTAACACCCCTAACTCTTGCGCGTACTCTCTAAATTGACGCAGCAGGTCGGGTGGAGCGGAAAGTATCATGGAATGGGAAAATACAGCACTCGGTTCTCTCTTCGTACCCGACGTTTTGACGCCTGAGCAGTTTTACGACAGCCGGCGCGACGACAGCTCGATCCGTCCGGTCAAGAAGCTGATGATGGCGATTCTTGAAGATGCCCTGCGTTGCTTCCAGAATAACGCGGACGCCAAGAGCGGCTCGCGCAAACGGCTCTTCCAGGAAGCCGAACAGTGGCTGTGCGGAGAAGGCGGCGAAGGCCCGTTTTCGTTCGAGACCGTGTGCGAGACCTTGGGAATCGAGCCGGGCTTCCTGCGCAACGGACTGCGCGAATGGCGCAGCCAGCAGCTCGCCGGAGTATCGACTCGGCGCCTGGCGCGGCGTTCGCCGGTAGTGCGCAGTGGCCGAATCAGCGCGCCGTCACGGCGTGATGGTAAGCGGGCGGCGCGGGCCAACTAAGCCTCGCGTTGGCTGAATCCGCCGGCCGAACCAATAAAACCTGAATCTTAATAGATGACGGCGCAGCGTGTATCGC
>JBAPSR010000584.1:0-2757 GCA_049281755.1 Binataceae bacterium (SeqCode) | reverse complement strand
ACGGCGCGCGCAATCGATCGGAGACCGCTCACCAGTGAGGAAACCATGAGCTTCATCAACAATTTGAAGTGCAAGGAGTGCGGACAGGAATACCCAATCGCGCCGCTGCACGTCTGCGAGACCTGTTTCGGACCGCTAGAGGTCACCTACGACTACGCGAAAATTCGCGCCTCGATCTCGCGCGCCAAAATCGAGTCGCGCCCGCATAACCTGTGGCGCTACCGCGAGCTGCTGCCCGTCGATAGCGAGCCCGTCATCGGACCGCATTCCGGCTTCACACCGCTGGTGCATTGCAAACGCCTAGGCGCCGAGCTGGGCTTGCACCATCTCTACGTCAAGGACGACACCGTCAATCATCCCACGCTGTCATACAAGGACCGAGTGGTTTCGGTCTCGATCACCAAGGCGATCGAGTTCGGCTTCACCACCGTCTCCTGCGCCTCGACCGGCAACCTCGCAACCGCGGTCGCCGCCCACGCCGCGCGCGCAGGACTCAAGTGCTACATCTTCATGCCCGAGGGCGTCGAGGCCGGAAAAATCGTCGGCTCGACCATTTACGGCGCGCAGGTGATCACGATTCGCGGCAACTACGACGACGTGAACCGGCTCTGCAGCGAGATCGCCGACAAGTACGGATGGGCCTTCGTCAATATCAATCTGCGCCCCTACTACACCGAGGGCGCAAAGACCTTTGGTTTCGAGATCGCCGAGCAGCTCGGATGGCGGCTGCCCGACAATATCGTCGTCCCGACCGCCGGCGGCACCATCCTGCCGAAAATCGCCAAGGCATTTAAAGAGCTCAAGGAAGTCGGCCTCATCAAGAGCGACGTGTTCAAGATCTTTTCCGCGCAAGCCACCGGCTCCGCACCGGTAATTCACGCGCTGCACAAGGGCACCGAGCTGATCACGCCGGTGAAGCCCGACACGATCGCGAAATCGATCGCGATCGGAAATCCCGCCGACGGCTTCTACGTCCTGCGCGCCGTGCGCGAGTCCGGCGGATGGGGCGAATCCGCGACCGACCCCGAGATTATCGACGCGATCAAGCTGCTCGCGCGCACCGAGGGCATTTTCGCCGAGCCCGCCGGCGGCACCACGCTGGCCGTCGCGATCAAGCTCGCGCGCCAGGGCCGGATCAAACCCGACGAGACCACCGTCGTCGCGATCACCGGCAACGGCTACAAGACCCTGGAAGCGGTGGCCAACTCGATCGAAAAGCCGATGGTGATCGACGCTCGGCTCGGTGAGTTCGACGCGCTGTTCGAGCGTCTCGGAGGCGGCAAACGCGCCGCCAACAGCGCCGCGTGATTCGCGCGCACAGTTGTCTGCCGCGCACCCGCGGCATAAGCATCAAGATCCCTGAACGGAGGTAGAGAGCATCACATGCCAGTAAAGGTCAGAGTCCCAACCCCGCTTCGCCGCTTCACCGCCGGTGTCGACGAAGTTCCCGCCGACGGCGCCTCGATCCGCCTGGTCCTCGAAGATCTCGAGCGGCGTCATCCGGGGATGCGCGAGCGGCTGCTCGACGACAAGGGCGAGATCCGCCGCTTCGTCAATATCTATCTCAACGGCGACGACATCCGCTTCCTCGATTCACTCAATTCCAAGGTCAAGGATGGCGACGACATTTCAATCGTCCCGGCGATCGCTGGCGGACGCTAACATCCCGCACGACCTCGAGCATGAGGCCGTTCCGGCCGCGCGCGCCAAAAGCGTGCTCGAGCTTATCGGCAACACCCCGATGCTCGAGATCATACGGCCGGTGCGCGGGATGCTCGCGCCCGGTGTGCGGATTTTCGCCAAGCTCGAGGGCTTCAACCCCGGCGGCTCGGTGAAAGATCGCGCCGCGCGCAAAATGATCGAAGTCGGTCTCGCCGACGGCAGCCTGCGCCCAGGCAAAACCATCATCGACTCGACCTCCGGCAATACCGGAATCGCGCTGGCGATGGTCGGGGCGGTGGTTGGCTATCCGGTCGAGCTGGTGATGGCGGAAAACGTCAGCCGCGAGCGCGTCAAGATTATCGAAGCCTACGGCGCGAAGATCATTTTTTCGGATCCGATGGAATCCTCCGACGGCGCGATCATGCTGTGCCGCAAGCTGATCGAGCAGAACCCCGGCAAGTACTTCAAGCCCGATCAATATAATAACGAAGCCAATCCTCTGGCCCACTTCGAAACCACCGGCCCCGAAATCTGGCACCAGACCGCAGGCCTGGTCACCCACTTCGTCGCCGCGATGGGCACCGGCGGCACCCTGATGGGAACCGGCCGTTACCTGAAGTCGGTGAACCCCCGCGTGCAGGTCATCGGCGTCGAACCTGACGACGCGATGCATGGGCTCGAGGGCCTCAAGCACATGGCGTCGTCGATCGTCCCCGGCATCTATCACGAATCCGAACTCGACTCGAAAATCGCGGTCGGCACCGAGGAAGCCTACGATATGGTGTACGCGCTCGGCCACGACGAAGGCATCCTGGTCGGGCAGTCGTCGGGCGCCGCGATGATCGCGGCGATCAAGGTCGCGCAATCGCTCAAAGAAGGATGCGTGGTCACGATCTTCCCCGACTTCGGCGACAAGTATCTATCGACCAATTTATGGATCGGATGGCAGGAGTGGCATCGCAAACGCCTCGCAGGTGATCGCTAAATGGAACGCGTCCACGAACGTTACTACTTGAGCTACCCGCGCTCGCTGATCAAGGAGCCGCTCCTTTACCACCTGGTGAAGAAGTTCGACCTGATCTTCAACATCCGCGG
>JBAPSR010000583.1:0-11973 GCA_049281755.1 Binataceae bacterium (SeqCode) | reverse complement strand
ACACCCTAAGGCGCTTTAGGTAGACGGTCGTGCCATCAGCGGCGGTTCCGGGTCCGCCCCATTGCTGCGTTCGCGCGATCGCAACCCATTGCCCATCTGGAGATCGTGCCTGCGCTGACCAGGTCGTCGCGACGTCTTGGCAGCCAAACATTGACAGGCAACCCGCGATGATTAGCAGCGGGATACCCTTGCGAATTCCAGCGCAGCCGCGCTCACGAGCACTCATTATTTGCGTTCTCCCGCCAAGTCACTAAGGCAGCCCGAAACTGCCTTTTTTTTCGTCGTTGAATCCCTTGGTGATATTCGCGATATTCGCAGCGGGCGTTCCAGGGTAATTCGGGCTCATCGGCTTGCCTGCGGGGTAGTGGCTGAACCAAGACGCGTAGTCATTCGCATAATTTAATGTGGTCGCAAGAGAATATCCGTGCGCCGCCATATACACTCCGAATACGTAGTTGCCGTAGGCCGTTGAGGCACCGTATGATTGCGCATCTAACGAGCCGCCGCGATGGAACTCGTAAAGATTTTCAAGATTCTGTAGCCAGTCCGCAGCTTGTCCCCACTTTTCATATTGAAGCGGACTCGGAGCATTTCCCCGCTCGGAATATCGCTCCTGGGTCGGTGCTGGCTCGCTAGGCGCCTCAGTCGGTATCAGCCCGGCATCGATCCCCAAAACGTTCCCATACAGCGGATGGCGGCGATGCATTAGCTGGCGCGGGATCGGCGGATTTTCCGCGCCGCTGAAAAGATCTTCGAGGAGGTTCACGAGGAGATCAACCGTACCGGCTATGGCGCCTAGTGGCAGCGTCACCGGTGCGGCTTCGCCGTCGGTGAAAGAAATGGAGAAATTGTTGGCGTCGTTTTCAACTTGTTCCGATTGGCGCACGTCATTCTGAAATTTCTGCCAGGTGGAGCCGCCGCCTTGGCCCGACGGCGGCGAGATGCCAGCCCTGCAGGATTTGCTCCTGAGGATCCGCCAGGTCCCTGGCTTCGATCGAGCCGAAAAAATCCGCGAAGTCCTTGGGCGTTCCGGCGCCGGGTTCCTGCATTTCTTCAATTAAGATCCCTCAATCGTCTCTGCGACACAGCGCGCGGGTAATCGCTTTCCAGATTGTAATTAGCCGAGATAGAGCGTGTTTTCTGGTCAAATCCTTGACATAAACCAGCAAACTATAATATTTGACTGAAATCCCATTTTTAATCATCTAGGCGTAACCAAACATGAAGGCTTTACGGTTCTTTTCATTAATCGGAACCACACTCCTACTGAGCGGAGCTGCGCTGGCGTTTACCGGCTCCTATGCTCGTGCGCAGGATGGCTCTGTCTTTGACAGCCAGCAGCAGTCGCAGAGCGATATCGACACCTCGCCGGACGCCAAGAAACCTCCTCTGACAATCACCGGAGCCTGGCAAGGAGCGATCGACGACAATTTGGCCGGCGACGGCACGCTGGATGTCGATTTCACTGAAGCTCCCAACGGGCAACTCAGCGGCAACTGGTCGTTTGAATTCTCTTCGGGAACCGACTTCGGGACGATCGTCGGCAAGGCGACCTCCAAGAAGGTCGCAATTCAGTTCGTATTTACCCCGAAGGCGCCGTACCTTCATTGCAAGTTTTCGATGAGCGATGCCCACGCGACAGACACCGCGATACAAGGGAAATATCATTTCACGGCGTGCGGGCCGCATACGCATGACGAGCGCGGCAGCTTGGAAATCGCGCCGGAGTAAGCGCGCGTGGGTTAGCTGGCGTCGGGGAGGCTTACGGTGACGCTGCTGCCGGCGGTTACTTTGCTGCCGACTTGGGCGGTCGAGGTTTTTATCGACGCATTCACCTTCTGGCCGGTGGTGCTCATGCCGCCAAACGCGGTCAACGCGATCGCGGCGAGCAGCAGTACGTACTCGACCATCGTTTGACCGCGCGAGGCGTTGCGGACCGCGCTGACGCGCTTGACTCGAATGATTGGCAATTGATTCCTCATGGGTCGGTGACTATCTGCGGCTTCCACGGCGAATCGCGTTCAGCATAAAGATCAAATCGCCCTTGGTGCGGACCGATCCGAGCATCGCGACGCGCGAGAGCGCCTCGAGCTCGTGAGGTAGAACGTTATGGCGGCGCAGAAGGGCGTGATCATCGCGAAACACTTCCCAGACCGCACGCTTGATCGATGCGCTGTCCGCCGCCGAGCGTTTGTGGGCCGGGCCGGCTTGGGTCTGATCGTGGGCGATATTTTCGTCCTGATGGGCTAGCACTTTTTGCTTGCTCTCCTGATCGACGCATGAATCTGCGTCGTTTATGCAGGAGCCATCAACGCAGGGAACATGCCAAAGCGGAAAATCAGCGATAACACTGTGCATTTGTATCAAGCATCGGTGAGTCGGCGTCATTTAGTAGCAGCAATTAGGCAGTCTAATGTTGCATCCGAGCAGAATTAGTAGCGCCGGATGCAACAAATTGCCGCGTCGTGCGATGGCTTTGGCGGGATGAAAAAAGGGCGACCCTTCCGGGCCGCCCTGCTTCTCAGAAACGCGATCCTCGTGCGAGGCTACTGCGGATCGGAGAGCTTCAGCAGTTGCTTGCCGAAGTTGGCGCCGGTGAAGAGCCGGATGATGGTCTTGGGGGCGTTTTCGAGACCGTGCTGGAGATCGATCTGATTTTTGATCTTGCCTTCCGCATGCCATTTCGACAATTCCGCGATCGCCTGCGGATATTTCTGCGCGAAGTGGAAGACCAGGAATCCTTCCATCCGGGCGCCGTGGAAGATCAGGTTGAAATAGTTTTTCGGCGGATAGCCGGCGACGCCCGCGGCCTCGTTGTACTGCGAGATCGCGCCGCACAGCACGACTCGCGCGCCATTGGAGATTCGCGCCAGCGCGAGGTCGAGGATCTCGCCGCCGACGTTGTCGAAATAAATGTCGATCCCCTTGGGACAGTGCTTCGATAATGCCTCGCCGACCTTTTCGTTCTTGTAATCGATCGCGGCGTCGAAGCCCGCCTCTTTGGTGAGCCATTCGCACTTGGCGCGTCCGCCGGCGATTCCGACCACGCGGCATCCCTTGATCTTCGCGATCATCCCGGCGACCGAGCCGGTCGCTCCCGCCGCGCCCGAGACTACGAAAGTCTCGCCGGCCTTGGGCAGACCAACCAACAGCGTTCCGAAGTACGCGGTTAGTCCGGTGGTCCCGAGGATCGAGAGGGCGAGGATCGGATCGGTCCCGGCCGCAAGCTTTTGCATCCCGAAGACGCCGTCGCCCTCGGCGACCGTGTAGTCCTCCCATCCGAGCAGGCCCTGGAGCAGGTCGCCCTTGGCGAAGCCGGGACGTTTGGAAGCGACGACCTGTCCGACCGCGCCGGCGCGCATCGGCTGTCCCAGCGGGATCGCCGGCATATACGTGTCCATCGACATCCATCCGCGCTGGGTGGGATCGAAGGAGAAGGCGAGGTTGCGGACCAGGACCTGGCCGTCCTTGAGCTCGGGGACGGCGGCCTCGTTCCATTTGAAATCGGACTCTTTGATGAGGCCCTGCGGGCGCGACGCGATAAGCCATCTGCGATTTTTTAATTCCGCCATGTTGATTTCCTCTGGGTTGAAAATGGAGTTGCTTGAGTTCGGCATTTATCCGATACACAACTCTCGCACAAGGATTCGCGGCGTGCGTCCGCGCGAAGGATTTCGTGCTCGGCCATTGTTCCTTGCGCGACTCGTGAGCGGGTGCACGACCGCCCCGGGATTTCTCCCGGAGCCTGCCCTGAGCAACACCGAAGGGGTCGAAATGACGGATGTGGGCTTGGTGCATCAGAATCGTAGTCTTAGCCGAGCCCCCGATCGTCATTTCGAGCTCTTGGCGAGAAATCCCGGGGCGTTCGAGCACGAACCGACGAGTCGCGGATAAGCCGGCGGAAAGAACGGGATTCCTCGCACGCGGCAGCCACGCGCGCGGGAATGACAACCGAGCGGACGGCTGACGCGCGCGGACCCTTCGCTGCACCCCCTCCCTTAATCCTCCCCCATGTCAAAGAGGCTGTCGATTTTCTCGCAGGCGATCAGTTGCTGTCATCCTGAGCCCCTTCGGCGTCGCTCAGGGCAGGCTCCGCGAAGGATCTCCGCGAAGCGATTATCGCAACCAGCGCGGGTTTTCCGCACTAATCGCTTCGCGGAGATCCTTCACTCCGGCAGCCTCCGTTCAGGATGACGGATGAGAATTCGGCGTTTATCGACAGCCTCTGAGACAAATGGGAGAAGAATCGCAAGGGTCAACTGTATGGCCGATCCGTGCTAGGGTTGCGCGGATAAGAGCGGCGTGCGGAAGTATCTCATCCGCACGGAAGCGTCGAGGAGTCTTGGGTGGCAGTGAAACCAAAGTCGGGCAAAGAGCGTCCGATCGTACACAAGCGCGGGGCATCCGGGAGCAAGGCACCGGATTCGACGCTCAGCGCGCGTAGAGGTGGTATGGCGGCGCGACGACAGGCAGCGGATTCATTCGCGATCAAAATCGCGGGAACCAGGACCTACATTGCCTACGCGATTCTGCTCGCGCTGGCGGCCCTGGTGCTCGCGATGCTGTATGCGGCCGCGCCTGCGCGCGCGCAGTCGGGAGCGCCGGCAGTGTCCGCGGCGGCGCCAGCTGGCGACCCGATGGCGGCGGTCAAGGATGTCGTCAATCAGGCGATAGCAGTGTTCCGCAATCAGCAGATCGCCCAGAACGACCGGATGACGCAACTGCGCGCGATCGCGGAAGCGCATATCGACTTCGCCAGCATGGCGCGCTCGTCGGTGGGGTACCATTGGCGTACGCTGACGCCGGAGCAGCAGGCCCAGTTCGTTCCGTTGTTCACGAAATTTATCGAAGACGTGGTGCTGTCGCGAATCCAGTCGTACTCGGTGCAGAAAATTCAGTCGCAGATCCAATCGACCACGATCAACTTTACGCGTGAGCAGACCAACGGATCCGACGCGCAGGTTTTCAGTACCGTGGTCCTGCAGGATCAGCCCAACCCGCTCACGGTCAATTACATGCTGCACCAGGTTAACGGCCAGTGGATGATCTACGACATCACGGTCGATGCGATCAGCGTAATCGCGAACTACCGCAATCAGTTCAACCGCGTAATCAATAACGAAGGCTACGACAAGCTGGTCAGTATCCTGCAGCAGAAGACCCAGTCGCTTGGAAACACGCTGGGACAGTGAGCGCGATTGCGTGAAGGGTCCGCGAGGCTTGAGCGGCCGCTAATACGCGAAGGGGCGCTATTTGTAGTACGGACCGCCGGTGGTTTCGGTTCCGGGGTCAAGGAACCTCAACCAGGTCGCGACCGTCAGCGCGCGCCGCTTCTCGAGCGCGTCGCGGCATCGTTCCCACATCGGCCCTTCGCCGCCGAGCGTCGCAGGCGTCCGGGTCGCTTGCCAATGCTCGCGGCTGTCGTAGCGGGTGAGCAGAATCACGGTATCGAAGTCCGGCGATTGCGCTTCGTGTTCATCTTCGGTGACCAGCCACATCCCGACGATGCGCGCGCCAATTCTTTCGAAGTAAGGCCAAACGCCTCGCGCGCTCAGGCGATGAAACTCGGCGAAGGCGCCCTTCTTGATGTGATACGTCCGCTGCGTGGTGATCATTTCGACAGATTACCGCCTGCTCCGGATTGCTTAGCTCGCGGCGAAAAGTGTACGTGAACACGCAGCGGCACTACAATCCGCCATCCGGCGGCGTCGCCGGCCAGGAGCTTGCAAAATGATTCTGAAAGTTGCGCGGCTCGGATTTCCCTCGGTCAGGACCGGCGCGCAGGCGGTGCCGGTCGCGCGGATCGGCGCACCCGAGTTCCAGCGGCTCATCGACGACATGGTCGAGACGATGTACGAATACCACGGCGTCGGCCTGGCCGCCCCGCAGGTGCATCTGCCGATCCAGCTCGCGGTGCTCGAGGTCGAGAACCATCCGCGCTACCCCGAAATGCCGCCGGTTCCGCTGACAGTGCTGATCAATCCGGTCGTGACCGTGGTCAATCCCGCGCCGATTGAGGATTGGGAGGGATGCCTGAGTATCCCGGACCTGCGCGGATTGGTTCCGCGCGCGAGCGAGGTGCGGGTGCAGGCGCTGGGGCGAAATGGCGAGCGGCTGGATTTTGTCGCGCGCGATTTTCACGCCCGGGTGGTCCAGCACGAGACCGATCATCTGAAGGGCGAGGTCTATCTGGATCGGATGCCGGATCTGCGCAAGCTCGGATTTCTCGACGAGTGGCAGCGCTTCCTGGTGCCGCGCCCCAAGCCCGACGAAGAATAGCCGTTACTTGGGCGGGTAGGGCAGGTCGGGCGGCAGCTTGCCTGTCGCCTTGACGGTGCCGATCGCTTTGCGCAGCTCTTCGTTCTGCGCGGCGAGATTCTGCTCCTCGGACTGAACGCTGCCGAGTTGCCCCTTGAGCTGGGTGTTCTGGTCGCGAAGCTCGTCTATCTGATGGTTGAGCGCGGTGATCTGCTGCTGCATCTCGTCCTGCGCGACGTGGGCCTGCCCCGCCCACAGGTAGAATAGAATTGCCGCTATAATCGCGACGATCACCGCGCCTGCTATTGCCTTACCCATCGCACCACCGCGTTCAAGAATAGGTGAGCCTCGCCGGGAACGCCAATCTCTTGATGGGCGTCCTCAGCGCCGGTGCGCCGGAAATGGACGGAGCCTGCGGCCGACCGCGCTTGGGAAGACGCCAATCGGGAGATTGGCGTGCCCGGAAGTGCGGCGCGTCAGACATGGGGAAGCATGAATTGACTTCTTGCGGCGGGCGTCCGTACAATGCCGGTGGATTTCGCGAGTTGATCGAAACGCGGGTTGGGGTACTTGAGGCGTGAGCTTTTCCGCCACTGCGTTCGCTCTCCCATCCAGACGCGCGAGCCCACAGGCATTGTAGCTAAATGATAGAGGTTCAAGGCCTTACCAAATATTTCGGCTCGACGCGTGCGGTAAATCACGTTTCGTTCAAGGTCGAAAAAGGCGAGATTATCGGACTGCTCGGCCCCAACGGCTCGGGCAAAACCACGATCATGCGGATCCTGACCGGGTTCTTTCCGGCCACTTCCGGACGCGCGTTTATCGGGGGGATCGACGTCGCCGAGCATTCGATCGAGACGCGGCGCAAAATCGGATACCTGCCCGAGAACATGGTCCTGTACCCGGACCTGACCGTCACGGCGCTTTTGGAATTCGCCGCGCGGGTGCGCGGCCTTGACGCCAGGACCACGCGCGAACGAATTGAATTTTCAATCAAGACCTGCGGCCTGCATGAGGTCCGGCACAAGCTGATCGGCAAACTTTCCAAGGGCTATCGCCAGCGGGTCGGAATTGCGCAGGCGGTGCTGCCCGATCCCGAGGTGCTGATCCTCGACGAACCGACGGTGGGACTCGATCCGCGCCAGGTGGTCGAGATCCGCGAGCTGATTCGCTCGCTCGCCGGGCGCTCGACGGTGCTGCTCTCGACCCACATCCTGCCCGAGGTCAACATGACCTGCCGGCGCGTGGTGATTATCGATCAAGGCAACATCGTCGCGCAGGACACTCCCGAAGAGCTGACCGCCAAGCTGCAGGGCAGCGATCAGACGTTGCTGACCGTGGCGGGGCCCGCGGATCAGATAAAACAGGTGCTGAGCGAGGTGCCGCACGTCGAGCGGATCGAGCAGCGTCCCGCGGAGAGCGGCCAGCCGGGGGCGTCGAGCTTTATCGCGTTCTCCAACGGCCACGGCGACGAGGTTCGCGGCGCGCTCGCGGCGGCAGTAGTCCAGCACGGATGGAGCCTGCTCGAGATCAAGCCGATGGCGCTGTCGCTCGAGGATCTGTTCATGCGGCTGGTCACCAAGGAAGACCGGGTCTAGCCTGAGGTAATCGATGTCCAACGGCGCAGCTACACTCGAGGCGGCGCGGCCGGCGTCGGAAGCCGGGCGGCTGGCCGCGGCCGGAACGCGGACCGGCTTTTCACCGTCGCGGATGATCGCGGTGATGCGCAAGGAATTGCGCTCGTACTTCGCGTTCCCGCTGGTGTATATCGTCGCGGCCGTGTTCACGCTGTTCGCCGGAATCCGCGCGTGGAGCGATCTGAACTTTTTCGAGACGATGTCCTTTGCGCGCGACATCATCCAGAACTACTGGCAGTTGCTATTCTCGGACATCCGGCAGGTGCTGTGGCTGACGCTGCCATTCATCACGATGCGTTCGTTCGCGGAAGAGCGCAAGCTCGGAACTATCGAGTTGCTATATACCTACCCGATCCGCGACGGCGAAATCCTGGGCGGCAAGTATCTGGCCGCGATCGTGATCTTCCTGATGATGCTCTCGTTCACGCTGCTCTACCCGGCGTACGTGTACTGGATACATTCGTTTCCGCTGTTTCCGCTGCTGGCGGGATATATCGGATTGCTTCTGATCGGCGCCGCGTTTATTGCCTTTGGCGTGTTCGTATCCTCGCTGTGCGAAAGCCAGGTCGTCGCCGGCGTCGCGACCCTGGTCGGGCTTTTGCTCATCTGGGTGCTCAACTGGAATGAAGCCGCGTTTCAATCTTCATGGCTCGACGCGTTGCGCTCATTTTCGATGTTCGACGAATTCGATACCTTCGCCAAAGGCGTAATCGATATCGATCACATTACCTACTTCGTGTTCTTCATAATATTTTTCCTGTTCCTGACCATGCGCTCGATGGAGGCACGCAAGTGGACCGGCCGGAGGTAAAGCCGCAGCCCGAGGCGCGCGGTTCGATATGGCGCAACTACGCCGTATTGATTTACACGGTCGTCGCGCTGGCGGCGGTGCTGATCGTGCTCAATATGATCATCACCGAGCACAACGTGCGCTTCGATCTCACTCCGAACAAGCGATACTCACTGTCGGATTTCGACAAGCGCGTGCTCGGCGGCCTGAATCATCCGGTCAAGGTGATGGCGTTCGTGCGCACCGAGGATCCCGCCTATCTCGAACTTGCGGACCTGCTGTTTCAGGCCGCCGCTTTCACCCCGCAGCTTACCTACCAGGTGGTGGACGTGAACAAGGCGCCCGGATTGGCGCATCAGTACGGGGTTTCCAGCTATGGCGAGGTGGTGGTCGAGTCGCAGAACCGCAGGCGCGATTTCGACAACGCGCGCTCCGACGAGCTGATTCCCGCGATTTTGCAGATCTCGGCGGAGAGCTCCAAGCATATCTACTTTACCACCGGCCACGGCGAGCGCGATCTGTACGATGCGGATCACAGCAATGGCTATTCGGAGTGGCGCGGGCTGCTCGAGCAGAATAACTACCAGGTCGATAACGTGTCGCTGTTCGCCAGTGGCGTTCCCGACGATTGCAAGGTGCTGGTGTCGCTCGGGCCGAACAAGGATTTTCTGCCCGAGGAGCTCGCCGAGCTGGCGAAATATCTCGGCAAGGGCGGCCATTACGTCTCATTTATCGATCCTTACGGCTCGCCCACCCTGGTTAAATTCCTGCAGCAGTATGGAATGAATTTCACCAGTCAGGTGGTGGTCGATCCCGCCTATCGGCTGACCGCCGGCGAAATTCTGACTACCCAGATTCCGCTGCGCTCCGAAGACAACGCGATCAGCCGCGCGATGGCGGCGCCGGCGGTATTTTCGCTCGCACGCGGAGTGGATATCACCCTCAAGGTTGGCGCCGCCGCGCCCGACGGATTGCAGGTCGCGCTGGAAAATGAATTCCTGCGCTCTTCGCACGAAAGCTGGGCGTCGGGCGATGCGAAGGCGCTCACCACTGGAATCACGGAGTTCCAGGCTCCGCGCGACATCAAGGGACCAATCCCGGTCGGCTCTGAAATTGACTATACACCGGCGGCCAAGCCGCATATTCCGCTCGAGGAGATGACGCGTCTGGTCGGATTTGGAAGCTCGGGATTCCCGTCGAACCAGTTTATCGAGATGCTCGGGAATCGCGATCTCGCGGTCAGCCTGGTCAACGAATTGGCCGGCGACGAAATGCTGATCTCGAGCCGCGAGATGCTCAACAAGGGCGCGACCCCGGGCTTCTACGCGACCGATCGGCAAGCTGACTGGCTTGCGTATCTGGCGGCGGGGTTTGAGACTCTGCTGTTGCTGACGATCGCGATTGCCGTCTTCGTGCGCAGGAGGTTCTTCGCGTGAGCATCCGGTCCGCGATCGTCCTGAGCATCGTCTTTGTCATCCTGCTGCCGATTTATCTGTGGGGCCGGCCGGAGATAAAGCGCAACAACCAGCTCACGGACAAGCAGGAGAGCCTGCTCGGACTTAGCGGAATCGACGCGATCACGCTGACCCGGGGAACGGAAACGATTCGCTTTCAAAAGACCGCCGACGGCAAGTTGTATGCGATTGCCGAGCCGCCCAACGCGTTTATCCCGCAGGATCTGATGGAGGCGACGACCGCGCTGCTGATCAATGCCAAGCAGGTCGAAGTTGTCGCCGATAATCTGAACGATCTTGCCCAGTTCGAGCTGGACCAGCCCAAGGTTTCAATGACGATCGAAGCCAAGGACAAGCCGCAGCCGATCAAGATTCTGTTCGGCGGCGAGAATCCGACCAAGACCGCGATTTACGCGGAAATCGTCGGAGTGCCGAAGGTGTTTCTGCTCGGGCGCAATCTCGAATACTACCAGACCCTGATGTTCCAATGGGTCGAGGGCAAGCAGGGCAAGAACGCCTGATCCCCGCGCGTGCGCGGCCTAAAATTAGCCAGAGGTCAGCGTTCCAGCGCGCGCAGTTTATCCATAATCTCCGCCGCGCTCGCGATTCCCTTGTCGGTGACGGTTCGTTCGAGCGCGCGCAGAAAATGCTGGTAGTACTCGCCGTGATTCGAGGTGCCGTCGCGCTCGCGCACCCGATCCGACGCGCGAACCTCCTCGATAAGGTGCGCGCGAAATTCGTCCCAGGAAAAAAGTCCCGCTTCGCTCAGTCCCAGCGCCAGCGCGAATGCGCGCGCTTCCCACGGCGCGCTGAAGACCTCGGCGCTACTGACTCCCACGCCTTCGAGCAGGCGCTCGATTCGCTGATCGCTCATCGCGCGTTCCGCTGCCGCGCCGGCGCGGCAACCTTCGCAACGCCGATCATCGAGTCGCGCGTGACCAGAGCGGCAAGCTCGGCTTCCGTCATCGATTCGGTTCCCGTCGGCCGTTCGGGAATAACGATATAGCGCTGCTCGGCGCTCGAATCCCACACTCGCACTTCCACCTCGTCGGGGATGACGAGCCCGAACTCGCGCATCACGCCGCGCGGATCGCTGACCGCGCGCGAGCGGTAGGCAAAGCTCTTGTACCAGGCGGGAGGCAGCCCGAGCACCGGCCACGGATAGCAGGAGCACAGCGTGCACACGACCAGGTTGTGGACCCGCGGCGTGTTCTCGACCGCGACCATATGGCCGCCCTCAGGCCCGGCGATTCCCAGCTCGGCGCAGGCGGCGACCGCGTCGGCTATCAGGCGGCGGCGAAACTCGCCGTCGCACCACGCTTTCGCGACCACGCGCGCACCGGCTCGCGGACCGACCGCGTGCTGGTAGGCCTCGATAATCTGGTCGAGCCGCGCCGGATCGACGAGGCCCTTTTCGGCGAGCAGCTCTTCGAGCGCTTTGACTCGCGCGGCAGGTCCGCTGACGGAAGTGTCGTGATGATGATCATCGGACATGGCGGGTTTCCTTGCGGCGAGTTGCCGCGCGCGATTTCCTTTTCGACTTTTTCATCGCCGGACGCGCGGCCGGTTTGCTCCCGGCGGGTTCGAGATAATCTTCCCACAGATCGATCACAATTTCGTCTCGAGGATGCGCCGACGGACCGAACAATTCGCGCGCCTTGAACGCGACGTTATACACGTGCTGGCGCGCCTCGCCCGCGTGATGCGCATTGGTATCCGGGAATACATAGATGCCCCAGTCGCGTCGAATCACGCCGATTTTTCCGCGCACGTAGCGCGCAAGGCGAGTGTGCCCGGCGGGATTGATATTGCGCGCGCGCACGCGCTGGGCCGC
>JBAPSR010000582.1:0-6906 GCA_049281755.1 Binataceae bacterium (SeqCode) | reverse complement strand
TTGCTGATCGAATCGAGCAGGGTGAGATTGGCTTCGTTTCCGATCGCGATCGTAGAGATGCTCGCGCCGCCTTCGCGATGCATCCGCGAGACAATGTCGTAGTACATCGAGGGCGTGCCGCCGGTTTCGCCGTCGGTCAGGATTACCACGTGCTGAATTTGCGCTCCGCTTCCGGCCAGCATCCGCTCGGCCTCTTGCAGGGCGGGCAGCAGATAGGTGGTGCCGTGCGCGACCAGCCGATCGATCATCTGGTCCATGTAGGGCCGGCTTTTCCCGAGCGGTTGCAGCGGCACGACCACGAACGGCTGCGAATCGAAGCCAATTACGCTGACCAGATCGGAGTCCTTCAGCGTCTTGGTGACGGTCTCGGCGGCGGCCTTCGCGTACTTGAGTTTGTCGTTGCGGCCCATCGAGCCAGACTTGTCGATGATCAAAACCAGCGCTCGCGTGCGCTCCTTATGCTCCGGCGGCTTCATGATCACCGGCATCGCTTTAGCCAGCGGACTCGATTGCCATCCGCCGAGCCCGAAACTCGAATCGCCGCCCACCATCGCGACCGAGCCGCCTTTCTGGACGTAAGATACCAGCGCGTCCTGGTCGGCGGGCGCGATCCTGCTCGCCGCCACATTGACCAGAAACACCGCGTCGAAGCCGGAGAGTTTTCCGTTCCACTCGCCCAGGGTTACCGCAACGACCGTCGGCTCGAAGCCGCGGCGCTCGGCGACAGTCTGAAGATAGTTCGCGTCCTGCACGCGATCGGTCAGGATCAGCACCTTGCGCCGCGCACCCACTCCGACCCAACCCTTGAGCGAGTCGTCTTCGAGATATTGATCGAGCTTGGGATTATCGGCCTTGAACGACGCCGAGTAGGAAGCGAGCCCCGCCGCTTCGTTACGGACCGGAAAATCGAAACGCTGGGAGCCATGCGGCAGGCTGACCCGCCGCGTATCGAGCAGCGTAGTGTCGCGATAGATCGAGATAGTGCCGGCGACGGGCGCGTCGTTCAGGTTTTCCATCGTGACGCCGAACGCGAACGGCTCGGCCTTCTCGAGCGCGGGCGGCAGCGACAGCTCGGTCATCGTTACGTTGGGAATCGAAGTGGCGCCGGGCGGAGTGAAGATGTCGAGGCGGATTCGCGCCGCGACGATCGAGCCGATCGCGCGACTCGAGTCGCCGCGATTCTCCCATCCGTCGGTCACCAGCACCGCGGGTCCGCCCTGCGCGGCCGGATCCGCCGCGATGCGCATCAGCGCGGTCTCGAGATCGGTCGCTCCGGGCGCGCACGAGGTGCAGGGTTTGCCGTCCGCCAGCGTGCGATCGATCGCGCCGATCGTGCTCGAGTCGGTCGAGCCCGCGAAGATCAGCGCGGGATCGCTCGGGCGCAGTTTCAACTGACTCTCGAGCAGCCGCGCGGTCCACGCGCGCATCGCGGGCGTGATGCTGGCCGAGGCATCGACGATCGCCGGCCGTGCGGCGCCCTCGAAGTGCATGACGGTTTGCGGATTCGCCAGCGCGAAGATGAACAACGCGAGCGCGAGCGCGCGCATAATCGGCGCCCAGATTTTCTTCCACTCGCGCGCATTGATGAGCGACCACGCCAGCACCAGCCCCACGATCGCGAGCAGATAGAGCGCGTCGGGCCTCGAGAGCGAAATCTCGGCGATCGATTTAAGCGGGTCCATCGCCTACGCCTGCGCCATCGCACTGCGCCGTCTGCGGTACACGATGATCGCTTCGAGCGCGCCGAGCGCGATAATCGCGAGCAGCAACCACGGGCTTAGCGACGATTTTTCGAGGAACGACTCGCTCGAAGCCGGCGCCGCGGCCGCGATTTCGATCCGCAGCGGCGGCACGTTTTCGAGGTCCGACACCGACAGGTCGTCAAGGTTGACCGCGCGCGGTATCGGCGCGACGCCGGCGCCGGAGAGTTGGTAAATTCCCTGCGCATCGACGTCGGTGAACAGCGTTCCCGGCGTCGCCTTCATCGTGCGGCCCGAAGGCAGCGCAACCCGCGTCACGCCGGCCGGCACCAGCCACGGCTGCCCGGTGCGGTAGCTGCCCGCATTCGCGCCGAGTCCGGCAAGGTAGCTAAGCAGGTTGAGCGTCAGCACCGACATCGGCAGGTTTTTGCGTCCGAGATACGGAAACGGATTAAATCCGGTCGCGACGAATCGATGCCCATCGCGCTCGCCGCGCAGGATCAGTCCGCCGCCCTGTCCGCTGACGATCGCGGTCATCCACGGATGCTGCCCGAAGAATTCGCCGTTGCGCAGGTTGAGCATCCTGAAATTGACCGAGTCGGTCAGCGCGTCGGTATTGCGCCAATTAGCGATCTCGATATTCGCCGCGGGTGCGATCGCGAAGCCGAACACCGGATCCGGCGGCGGCATCACCATCAGCGTGTTCACCGGAGGGATTTGCTTCGGAGTCGAGTACTCGAAAATCGCGACGTCGGCTTTCGCCAGATCCTCCGGAGCGAACTTGTCGGGCGCCACGACCGTGACCTGCGCGCCTGGAATCGCGCCCAGACCGGCGGCGTCGGCGGGGGTCGGCGTGATGAACAAAATCGACACCGCGCGCACTGCTCCGCCGGTCGCGTAGGCAAAATTGTCGAGCGCGAACGCGTCGGCCGGTGCGAGCTCGGCGCGGTAAACCTGTGCGGGCGCGAGGGAAGGAAACTCCAGCGCCCCGGTCTCGCCCGCGGCCAGAGATTCATGGGCTCTGGCGAGATGGCGTCCGTCGCCAGTCAAAGTGACGGTAATATCCGATGGATTAGTGCCGAAGTTCGAAACGCTGATTCGCGCGTGCAGCGTATCGACGCCAAACACCTCGCGCCGGAGCGTGAACGAGCTGAGCGCGAGATTCGGCGCGGGATCGCCGGTGACGATCGCGTGAATCGCCGCCGGAACCGGAGCCGTGATCGCGCGGAAGCTCGCGAAGATCACCTTCTTGAAGTTCCCGCCCGAGGCGAGGTCGGTGAGCGACGCGGTGATTGCGGTCGAGTCGTCTGGCGCGTCGGTCGGACGGATTTGCGCAATCGCGTGGCGCGCTTCGACCACCGAATCGAACGCCGGCGCGATCCGGTACGGAGCGGGCGCGGTGACGAACACCGAAACCTTGCCGCCGCCGTCTTCGTCGGAGAGCATCGCATCGGCCTTCTTGAGCGCGTCATCGAAGCGCGACGCACCCGACGGCAGCTTCACCTGCATCGCCGCCGAGTTGTCGATCATCACCGCGATCGGATTGCTCCGGCGGACGACGAACGGCCCCGCCATTGCGAGCACCGCAAGGCACAGCAGCAGCAGCTCGACTATGAACATCCAGTCGAAGCGCGGCTTGCCGCCGTAGCGCTCGTTGCGAAAGCCGCGCAACGCGCGAAACGCCAGCACGCTCGAAACGATCACCCGCGCGGGGCGCTCGCGGGCCAGGTAGGCGAGCACCAGCGCGGGTACGATCGCGAAGAAGACCAGAGCGCCGGGATAAAGCAGGCCCATCTGATTTTCAGCTCAATGCGCCAGTCCCAGGTCGGCGACCGCGCGCACGAAAAAGCTCTGGAACTCCTGGTCCGTGGTATGCAGCGCGTAATGCAATCCGCGCTTGAGGCAAAACTGCTTAATCTCGCGCGTCAGCCGTTCCATGGTCTGCTGGTATTGTTCGCGCTCGCGCGCGCCGATCGCGACGCGCAGATGCTCCCCGGTTTCCGAATCGACTACTTCGACATCGCCTTCGAGCCCTTGTCCGTGAATCTCGCGTCCGCCGAGAATCTGCACCGCGGTCACGTCCATCGTCGCAGCGGTGAAGAGCCCCAGACCGCGCGTGACCGAATTCAGCAGCATCAGGAAGTCGGAGACGACAAAAACTTTCCCGGCGCGCCGGATCGAGCGCATCTCGCTCGCCAGCGCGGGCGCGAAATCGTACTCGCCGCCGGGCTTGATCGCTCGCAGCTTGCGCGCAAGCTCGATTATCCGATGCCGTCCGTACAGGAACACCGGCTCGATCTTCGCCCCCGCTCCCGCCAGCACCCGGACCATCACGCGGTCGCCCGACGACAGCGCGACGTAAGCAACCGCCAGCGCGGTCGCGACCGCGCGATCGAACTTGCGGTCGGCGGCGGGGTACGCCATCGAGGCGCTCGCGTCCAGGAAGATATAAGTCAGCAGATCTTCTTCTTCCTTGAACAGCTTGATGTAGAGCTTGTCGGTGCGGCCGTACAGACCCCAATCGATGTAACGGAAATCGTCGCCGGGCGAGTAGTGGCGATAGTCGTTGAACTCGAGCGAGGAGCCGCGCTTGGGCGAAAGATGCGAGCCCTTGCCCATGCCGGCGTACTGACGCCGCGTGCGGACGCGCAACTCCTCTAGCCGCGCCAGAAATTGCGGCGTGAACTCGTCGGGAAGATCGAACATTGAAGTTCTTCGGGTCTATGCGCGCGGACGCTTGAGGCGCTTCTGGACCTGTTCGAGAATCGATTCGGTGGTGACGTTCTCGGCTTCGGCCTGGAAGTTTCGAAGCAACCGATGGCGCAGGCACGGAACCACCGCGTCGTCGATATCCTCGTAGCTGACGCTGACGCGGCCGGCGAGGAGAGCGTTGACCTTTGCGCTCAGGATGATCGCCTGCGCGCCGCGCGGACTCGGCCCGAAGCGCAGATATTGCGAGACCTCGGGAATCGCGCCGGGGCCGCCGGGAGTGCATGCGCCGATCATCGCGATGATGTAGCGCTCGAGCGGCTCGGCCACCATCACCTCGCGCACCAGACCCTTGAGCGTCTCGATCTCCTGCGCCGCCGTAGCGGGCTTGAAGATGGCTTCGATCTGATGCGCGCGCGTGCCGGTGGTGCGGCTTAAGATCTCGCGCAACTCGTCCGGTTTGGGCGGACCCATCACGACTTTAAACAGGAACCGGTCCATCTGCGCCTCGGGCAGCGGATAGGTCCCTTCGAGCTCGATCGGATTCTGGGTCGCGAGCACCATGTACGGCGGTTCGAGCCGATAGGTGAGGCCGAAAACAGTGACCTGATGCTCTTCCATCGCTTCGAGCACGGCCGATTGCGTCTTGGGCGTCGCGCGGTTGATCTCGTCGCCCAGAACCACGTGGGCGAAGATCGGGCCGGGCTTGAACTGGAACTCGCGGCGACCGTCGGATTCGGTCAGCACTTGCGTGCCGATAATATCCGACGGCATCAGGTCGGGCGTGAACTGGATTCGCTTGAAGCTCAGCCCCAGAGTGTCCGCCGCGGCTTTGCACATCAGGGTTTTGCCCAGTCCGGGGACGCCTTCGATCAGGATATGCCCGCCCGAGAACAGCGCGGTCAGGAGCTTACGGATTACCTCCTGATGGCCGACGATAACGCGGCCGACTTCCTGCTCGGCGCGCGAAAAGGTCTTGCGAAATTCAGCGACGCGCTGGTCGGGTGATGCTTGCGGTGCCGCTCCCATCAGTTCTCCTTAAAATACGAAGTTTTCTTTTGCTGGCTTCGCGTTGCCGCCAAAAATCTCAGCTGACCTTCAATGGATCAGATCCCGATAGCGCGGCGGAACGAGTTGGCGCTCGTCGGGCGTGGTTTGGTCGTTGGTGTCTTTGAGCGGGGCATTGACGTACGCGGTGGTGGCGGTCGGATGACTGGTATCGACGACAGTCTTGCCGCCCGGGCCGACGATCGCGCCGTTCGGCAGCCGGAACATCACGTAGCGCGCGTCATGGATATCGAGCGTGGCGCCTTTCTCTCCCGGTTTAAGATAGCGCTGATAGTTTGCCGCCGGCGGAGTATCGCCAAGATGGGTATCGCCCAAATTCGAACCCATATCCTTGGCTGAAGCCTGCGAGCTGCCGGTTGGGGGAACATTCTGTTTGCCGGCCGCGTCGCCTTTGGGAACGTTTCCGGGCCGGGATGAATCGGGTTTGTTTGCGGCTCCGTTCTTGTCGGGATTTCCGCCCGTCTTGGGCGCGTTGCCCGGCTTGTTGTCGTCGCCAAGCTTGTTGTTGTCGGGCTTGGGGCTTTGTTTGGCGTCGCTTTCGACTTGCGCCTTCGCGTCGGCGAGTTCGTTTTGCAGATCTATCGAGGAATCCTTGCTCTGCTTGCCGTTTTTGCCGCCCGCGCCGCTATTGTTGCCCTGCTGATTTTTGCCCGCGCCCGATCCTGGCTGATTGGATTTATCCGAGCCGCCCGGGCCGTTGCCCTGTCCCTGATTGCCGCCGCCCTGGCTGGTGCCGTTGCCCTGTCCCTTGGCGGCTTGATTGCCGCCACCCGCGCCGGTGCCTTTATTGGCGCCGCCCGCGCCTTTCTTTTCCTGCTGGAGATCGTGCATCGCATCGTCGAGCTTTTTGATCTTCTGCTCGCGCGGGAGGCTCGGGTTTTCCAGCGCGTCGGCGGCGGCGCGCGCCTCGGTGGCGATTGCGCGGTCGGTGGGATCGGTCGAGGTGGCTTCGATTTCGCGAGCGATCTCGCGCAGCCGCGCCGCTATAGCCTGCTCACGCGTGGGCGGACGCACCAGACCCATCGCAGCGAGGATCATCGCGATCGCAACCACTCCCGCCAGCATCGAGGAACGCGCCAGCGGCCCTCCGAGCGCGAGAGGAAATGCCTTGGTCGGGTCGAACCGCTCGAGCAACCCGATCGCGCGGCGCCAGAGCAGCGGAAACAGCGGACTGCGCGCCGCCTTCGCGTCGTCGCCGAGTTCGGGATCGGCCAAAGTGGCGAAGGTCAGAATCTCCTGGCGCGCGCGCACCGCGTTATCGACCCGCTCGGCAGCGGCAACGAAATCGAGCGCGCGGCGGTATGCGCGCAGAGCCAGGATCGCGCCCGCGGCCAGCGCGCCCGCCGCTATCACGAAAAGAGCATCGCGCAAGAGCGCGGCGCGCTCCGGCGCAAGGATATAGCCCCATCGCATCCAGGTCGCGCGCCCG
>JBAPSR010000581.1:0-5682 GCA_049281755.1 Binataceae bacterium (SeqCode) | reverse complement strand
CTCCCCGGCGCCGGAAGCGGCGGTGTCGGCGGAGCCGCCCGAAGCGTTCCAGGCGACGGCGCACGCGCGAGCGCCGGTCGCAGTTCGGCCGAGTTCGGCTATTTTGGCAATCGCCGCGCATAGCTGTGCGGCCGGTTTTGCGCTTTGCGGCGCGGCGTCGGCAGGGCGACGGACTTCGAGTAGTTGTTTAGCTTCGCGCACGCCATCCCCTTTTCTGGCGGAGCGACTATTGTACCGCGATTACATCTAATGGTTCGTCGCGGGGGTTTGCTTGCCCAGGTCCCGGCCCAGCCGATCCATCTGCTGACCGAACGCGGCCCAGTCTCCCGACTTGAGCGCGTCAAGCGCGCGCGAATAATCAGACGATGCGTTGCTCGCACTGGCCGGCATCGACGGCGGCGGCAGCGCAACGGCGGCAGCCGGAGGTGCGGGCGTGGCGCCGGCACCGACGGTCGTGATGGTTGGAGTCGCCACAGAAACCGGCTCGGGTCCAAACAGCGCATGCATGGTCGAATCGAGAGTCTCGCCCATCACGACCCGATCGCTGTACGACGCGATCACGCGTTGCAGCTCGGGGAGCTGTCCGTTTTCCGCGCGGATGTAGAGCGGCTCGACGTACAGCAGGGAATCCTGGACCGGGATCACCAGCAGATTGCCGAGCACGACCTTCGAGCCCATCTGATTCCACAGCGCCAACTCGCGCGATATGTAGGGGTTCTGATTGATGCGCGCCTGAATCTGGTACGGACCATAGAAGAGTTTGTCTTTCGAGAACGAATACTCGAACAGATGCCCATAATCGGCGCCGTCGCAGCGCGCGGCCAGCCATGAGATCATGTTGTCGCGCCCCTGCGGCACCATCGGCAGCATCAGGATGTACTCGGCGTGAGACTCGCCGGGCAGCCGCATGATCACATAGTAGGGCTGCATCTGCACCGTCTCGCCGCCGAAATTCTCGCGCGGGAAACCCCACAGGTCTTCGCGGTTATAGAACACCTGCGGGTCGGTCATATGATAGGTGCTGTAAATGTCGGCCTGGATGAGGAACAGGTCCTCCGGGTAGCGGATATGCGCGTGCAGATCCGGCGGCATCGCGTCCAGCGGTTTGAACAGGTCGGGAAAGATTTTCTCCCAGGTTTTGATCATCGGGTCGTCGGGGTCGGACACGTAGAAGTCCGTCTTCCCGGAATACGCATCGACCACCACCTTGACCGAATTGCGGATGTAGTTGATCCCGTCGGCGTTGCGCTGCGAGTAGGGAAAATGATCGCTCACAGTGTAGCCGTCAACGATCCAGACGATATGCCCGTCGTGCAGGACCGGGTATGGGTCGCGATCCAGATGCAGGAACGGCGCGATATATGAGATCCGGGTGAGGATATTGCGCCGCAGCATGATCTTGCTTTTGTCGACGATGGTCCGCGTCACCAGCAGATTGATATCGCGGAACATGAAACTGAACAGCAGCCGGCGCCAGAACCCCGCAATCGGCACTCCGCCCGAACCTTTGTAGTACGCGAACACGTTGGCGGTGCCGCGGGGGTAGTCAAACTCGGGCGTGGACGCATCGACAACGCAGTAGTTATCCGGCTCCTCGCCAAAGTAGATTCCGGGCTGATCGATCTTGAGCCCGACGTTCGAGCTTGCCGGAATGTCCTTGATATAGAAAATCGGCAAGCCTTCGGTATCCTTCGCGTTCACCGGACTCATTGCCACGCCGGCGCCGTGGGTGAATTTCAGATGCTGGTTCACCCAGGTCTGCGCGTTGTCGGGAAGCTGCGCGATATTCATTCCGCGCGCCGAGAGCAGCACTTCGGTGTAATCGTTGTTGATATTGTAGCGATCGATATCGACATCCTTGAAGTCGTAGTAGAGCCGGATTTCCTGGAGCTGGCGGTAGGTCGCGAGCAGCGGACGCGGATCCCACAGGCGGATATTCTTGATCGTCGGCGCGTCCTCCTGAATCGAGGTCATCGTGAGCGCGCCCTTGCCGCCGAAGGGTTTCACGTCCACGCCGTCAAGCTTGTACGCGCGCCGGGTCATCGCGATGTTGCGCTCCAGGTACGGGCGCTCGACGTGCAACTCGTCCGGTTTGACGATCAGGCGCTCGAGCACCGGCTGGAGAAAATTCAGAATCAGCGCGGGAGCGAACACGATCACCGCGGCGATCACGGGGCGGCGCAATCCCTTGATGGTGAAATTCGAAAAACAGATCACCGCCGCGACGATCGACAGCGCCACCAACAGCCACAGGCCCGGACGCCACAGAATCGAGTCCACGTAGCGCAGGCCGAAGACCACGCCATTGGTGTGAAACAAGAGTCCGAAACGCGCCAGCCAGTAGCTCATCGCGCGCTGCAGGAAAAAGAATCCTAGGATGACGGACAGATGAGCCGCCGCGCCCGGCGCAACCCGCGGCGGCGACTCGCGGAAATCCAGCGCGCCGCGAACCCAATACACTGCGACGGCGGCCGCGCCGGCCAGAAAAATTATCAGCAGGAACAGATCGCGGAAATCCTCGAGTAGCGGCAGCGTGAAGACATAGAACCCGACATCGTTGCCGAAAGCCCTTTCAGTCACACCGAACGGGACGCCGTAAAACGATTTGAGATAGGTATCCCAGCTCGCGGCCTCGCCCTGCGCGGCTAAAATCGCCAGCACGGCCGCGCCGATCACCACGATCACCTTCCACGGCACGCGTTCGCCGAGTGCGCGAATCAGCTCCGGAAGATTGACCTCGGTCATCTGATCGGGCCGGCGCACGACGTGCAGCTTCTCGCGATCGCGGCTGAACGCCACGGCGACCAAACCGCTGGCCGCAATCGCGACGAACGCGAGGAGCCACACGCCGAGGAAGATCAGGACTTCGGCGGTCACCGAGACCGCGAACACCTGCTCGAAGCCCAGGGCGCTGAACCACAAGAGGTCAACGAAGAAAGTATCGGCGATGGATAGAACGACCAGCGCGGCGATTACTATCGCGGCTATACCGAAGAGAATTGTTCTCGGACGCATCAGGGCGCTACTCGAAGTGCGGTTACTCGCCCCGTGCGATCCGGCTAACGTGCTCGCGAACAAGATCGGGCGGGCACAGCCAGACGAACAGCTTGAGGGCGGCGAAGGCCACCAGGATCCAGTCAAGTTCGCCGATAAGCGGGATAAAGTCCAGCTCGAGCGCGGGCGGGGTCAGCATCAGAAGGAACGCGAGCACCGGCACCGTTTTGGGCAATAGCGGGACGCGCGAGTCGGCCATCAGGCGCCAGAACACGCGCACGAACTGAGGCAGGAAAGCGAAAAATCTGCCGACCGTCATCGGCGACAGGAATTGCATGCGCAGGAATTGCCGGAACATCTAGAAGCTCCCCACAGGCGCTACTTTAGCACACGCGCGGCCCCAAGATGCCATCGATTGCGGACCGGCCCCGCGGCGATTTTCTGGTACAATACGCGCCGGGCTGGCTTAAGAAAGGAGGCTCGCGGGTTGAAACGGCACATGGCGCTGGGCGACTTTCTGGTCGCCTACCTGCGCAAAATCGGGGTCGATACGATTTTCGGAATTCCGGGCGACCTCGCGCTCAAATTGTTCTTCGCCCTGGGCAAGCGCCACGGGATCAGAATCGTCACGCTCTCGCATGAGCCCGGCATCGGCTTCGCCGCCGACGGTTACGCGCGCGCGACCGGCAAGATCGGAGTCGCGTGCGTCACCTACGGCGCGGGCGGCCACAACATGGTCAATCCGGTGGCGGGATCGTTCTCCGAGCGCGTGCCGATCCTTATTTTCTCGGGCGGTCCCGGCGAAGAAGAGCGCAAGCTCGGCACCCTGATTCATCATCAGGCCCGCGAGATCGAATCGCAGCATCGCATCTACCAGGAGGTCACCTGCGCCTCGCGCGTGCTGACCGATCCGCACACCGCGGCGCAGGAGCTGCACGCCGTGGTCCGCGCCATCTGGGCCGAGCAGCGCCCCGGCTACGTCGAGATTCATCGCGACATGGTCGATCGCGTAATCGAAGTGCCCGAAGAGCTAATCGAGTGGGACGGCCATCTGCACTTCAGCGAATCGGATTCGCGCAAGGTCGAAGAAGCCGCGCGCGAGGCCGCCGCGATGTTCAATGCCAGCCGCCGTCCGGTCCTGATCGCGGGGATCGAAATTCATCGCTACAAGGCCGCGCACGAGCTGGTCGAGCTGGCCGAAAAGATGGGTGCGCCGGTATGCACCACGGTGCTCGGCAAGGGCGCCTTCCCGATGGACCATCCGCAGTACATGGGCGTACACGTGGGACCGATAAGTCCCGCGCCGATCGTCGCGCGGATGGACGAGGCGGACTTCGTGCTCAATCTGGGATGCCTCAAGACCGACATGAATTTCGGCAATCGTCCGCCGCGCGTGATCCAGGGCCGTTCGGTGTGGGCGGTCGATCGCAAGGTGGACGTGAAGTACCACACTTATATTGACGTGGGCGTGCGCGATTTTGTGCGCGCGCTGCTGCACCAGAAGCTGCGCCATCACGAGGAGCGGGTCATCTACGCCGACAACCTGGGCGACACGTCCACCGCCGAGAACAAACAGATTCGCGTCGCGCAGATCCTGGTCGCGGTCAACAATTTTCTTGCCACGCACAAAAACTACCTGGTCGTCACCGAGTCGGGCGATATGCTGTTCGGCGGACTCGACGTGCGCGTGCCGCATCACAGCACCTATCTGGCGCAGGGATTTTACGCCTCGATGGGATTTGCGGTGCCGGCGGCGATGGGCGCGCAGATGGGCGGCGGGATGCGGCCGATCGTGCTGTGCGGCGACGGCGGTTTCCAGATGACCGGTCCGGAAATCTCGCACGCGCCGATGATGGGCATCAATCCGATCGTGGTGATCATCAACAATGGCGGATGGGGCATCTTCCGGCCGATCGTCGAACGGCGCGAGCTGCTCGACCTGCCGCCGTGGCCGTATGCGAAGCTCGCGCGCGACTTTGGCGGCGCGGGCTTCGAGGCGCGCACCCTCGCGCAGCTTCGCCGGGCGCTCGCGTCGGCGCATCGCTCGCGCTCGTTTGCGATTATCGACGTGCGGGTCGAGCGCGACGACTTGTCTCCGGTCTCGATCAAGTACATTCGCGCCGCAGCCAAACGCTCGCAGACGCCGGGCGCGCGCGCCGGGCGCAGGAGCGAACTTCTGTGAGCGACTCGGCCGATCTCCATCGCGCGCGGCATCGCGACTTCAAGTGGAGCGTGCCCGCTCATTTCAATTTCGGCACGATTGTCGATCACTTCGCCGGTGACCCCAACCGGACCGCGCTGCTGTGGGAAGATCAGGACGGCAAGCGCGCGCGCCTGACCTACGCTGATATTCGCGCGCAGTCCAATCGGATCGCGGGCGTGCTCGAGGCGATAGGACTGCGCCGCGGCGATCCGATCTTGCTGGTGCTGCCGCGGATCACGATGTGGCAGGCGGCATATATCGGCGCGCTCAAGATGGGCGCGATCGTGATTCCGTGCACCGCGATGCTGCGGGAGAAGGACCTGGTCTATCGCGCGAACCATTCCGGTGCGCGCGCGATTATCGCCTGCACCGAAAACGCCTCGATGGTGGCCGAGCTGCGCACCCAGTGCCCGGGCTTGAGCCATTTCCTGATCACCGGAAGCTCGCGTTCGGGATGGCAGGG
Organism: Binataceae bacterium (SeqCode); assembly: GCA_049281755.1. Taxonomy (GTDB): domain Bacteria; phylum Desulfobacterota; class Binatia; order Binatales; family Binataceae; genus JBARDN01. The sequence goes on along the minus strand of JBAPSR010000581.1, from coordinate 22 downwards.
GTTGCCCGAGCTGATGCAGCAG
>JBAPSR010000580.1:0-1572 GCA_049281755.1 Binataceae bacterium (SeqCode) | reverse complement strand
GGAGCGCTGCTGCCAGGTCGCGATGAGCTTGGGTAATCTCCGCGCCCGGCTCGCGGCGGGGCATCAGATGCCCGGACAGCCACTCGCGCGTTTGCAGATAATTCTCGCGCTCGTCGCGGGTTCGGTTCAGCCGAAGAATTGGAATCCTCACGGTGCCATCAGGACGGCATTCGACCGCTTGGCGAAAAACGCCGTCAAAACGCTGCGGATCGCCGTATGGCGCCAGTCCCATGATTTTGTATTCGTCGGAATTGAAATCGAAGCCCAGATGATAGGTGACCAGAGAATAGAGAATTCCCAGCGAATCGTTGGCTGAGATTTCCCTGATCTTTTTCAGATTCCCGCGACTGCCGTGATAGATCGTTGCGCTTTGGGTTTCGCCCATCGCGTCCAGCACGACCACCAAACACTCGTCCCAGCCCGACGTGAAATACGCGCTGGCAGCGTGACTCAAATGATGGTTGACCTGGTGAACGCGCTCGGCAGGGAATTCCGGGCAGCAACTACGAACCTGTTTGACCAGTGCCTGCTTGGAAAAAACCGTTTCGTAAAGCATTGCGCTGGTCGGGTCGAGGCTGAAGATCTCTCCAAATGGCGCGTAATCGAAACAATGCGCGATCTCGTCGACGTCCGCGAAAGATATTCCAGCCTGCCGAAGGCAATACGCGAGTGCCTGAGCGGGAAACTCACCGGATTGCTTGTGCCGATTAAACCGCTCCTCGGCAGCGGCAGCGACAATGACACCATCGACGACGAGTGCGGCTGCGGCATCGAAGCCTTGCGCGATCCGATACTCACGTTCCTCTAAGCCGGGCCAATGTTCCCGTTTGAAGCGTGCAGCTTCCGAAAGCCCGCTCACACCCACAATTGCCTTCATCGACCGTATCCTTAACAAATCATATGCTGATGTAGCTTACGTGCCGTAATCAGCCGTTCCTTCATCATCCTCGTCTTCGCCGCAGATCAGTGGCAGGATTCACCGAAAGCGCACATTCATGGGCTGAAAAGCACCACGCGAACGAGTCTCGGGGGTCGCGCTAAACCTCTAAACAGTAGCAGACAGGTCCAAAATCAATAGCGCGCAGGAGACACGCTGGGAGTCGCCCTAGACGCCAGCGCGGTCCCTTGGATACCGGAGCCGCGATGGAACCGCGAGGTGTCGAGGCGCGCCGTCGCTGAGTCCCTGAAGGTTCATGAAGTCGTTCGAGATCATCCTCCTAAGCATTGCTGTTCTCGCGCTTCTTTCGTTGCACTTTTTTCCGCGAAGAGGGCACACGCAGTTCCTGCCCCCTCTTCTTGTCCTGCTCACCGGCGCGGCCCTAGGGCAATTGGCGTGGGAAGGTGGCCGATGGCAGATGATCCCACTCTATGTGTTGACTGTCGCACTGCTAGCCCTCGCGGCGAGGATCTGGGTTCTCGGTGGGCAGCAGCCGATCCCTTCAATTGCTTTTCTAATAGGTTGGGGGCTGGTGCTGGGCACCGTGGCACTTGGACTAACATTTCCAATTGCCGAGTTTCCATTCCCGACGGGTCCCTTTTCCGTCGGTACAGGTGTTCGCCACCTAGTGGACG
>JBAPSR010000579.1:0-2845 GCA_049281755.1 Binataceae bacterium (SeqCode) | reverse complement strand
CCTCGGGATTCCTCGCCCATGGCTCGGAATGACGGAAGTCGGCTTGCTGGATGAGTATCGTAGCCTCAGCCGAGCTCCCATATTCGTCCATCAAGCCCACAACCGTCATTCCGAGCCTTGGGCGAGGAATCCCGGGCGGCCATGCTCCGAGCCACGTTCACGTGCAATGCCCCCTCGCAGGGGCTCCTCGCGCGGCAGTCACACGCGGGACAACCGTAAAACGCGCGCCACCCGGAATCCGAATGGCGTACGACGGGAGACGGTCGATCAGTCAGCCTGATCCACTACCAAACTGTTGGAGAACTGTTGCCGATTCGTTGACCAGGTAGTCCGATTGAAATACTGTTCACGCAACCGCTTTGCGCGCTGGTTCGATCAATCTGTCGCGCGGACAAACCCCATATTCTTACCCCCGGTGGCTGTTTAGGGGCGGAGGAGCAGGAGACCTGATGGATTTTAGCAGCATGTCGGCGAACGAGAAGCAGATTCTCATCTTCAGCTTCTATCGCGATGCCGAACTTCGAGGCGCCCGCCTCCTTTTCAATCTCATAACGCATCTCAAAGACGGCGATTCGCAGCTCAAGATGGCGGCGCATCTGGCCGACGAAACTCGCCACGCATGGCTGTGGACCAAACGGATTTCCGATTTGGGCGGCGCACCGGTGATGGTCGATGATGGCTACCAGCGGCGGCTCGGACTGCGCACCGGCGTACCCAAGACGATAATCGACTTGCTGGCGCTGACTGTGGTGGTCGAGGAACGCGCGCAGAGCCGCTACAACGCGCATGCGGCGTTGCCCAACGTCGATGCGGAGACGCTCGAGGTCCTGGCGGCGGTCACCAAGGACGAGACCTGGCATCTGTCGTGGATCGAAAAGAAGATGCGCGAGATCGCCAAAGAGCAGGGCTCCGAAGAGCAGGCTGACGCCTCGCTCGAGCGCTATCGCAAGATCGATCGCGAGGTTTACGCGACTCTGGCCGCCGACGAAGCGGAGCTGATGCGCTCGTAGGGCGCGATTGCATGAAAGGTACCGGCTGGGCGACTCTGGCGCTCGCGATCTTCGCCGCGTGTGCGTCGGCAATCTGTTTCACCCCCGCCAGTGCCGCGGCCGGATGGCAACAAGGCGAATTCGATTCAGCCGGCAAACCGGTAACCGAGTATCACTGCGCACCCGCGACCAAGGGGCCGCTTCCGGCGGTAATCGTGCTGCATGGCGCGGGTCCGGCTCCGACCGAGGATTCGGAATTCGGCACGATGTGCGCCGAGCTCGCGGGCGACGGCTACTATACTGAGTATATCGAGTACTATACTCAGACCGGCGCGGTCGGAGCACAAGATACTCCTGACATTCAGAAATACTATCTCACCTGGATGACTGAGATTCGCTCCGGAATCGACGCGATGGACAAGAATCCGGCGGTCGATCCGAAGCGCGTCGCGATAGTCGGGTTTTCGCTCGGTTCGTTCCTGGCGCTTTCGACCGGCGCGACCGATCCGGGCAAGCTCGCCGCGATCGTCGAGTACTACGGCGGCCTGCCGCCGGCGTTTCAATCGATGGCGGCGAATCTGCCGCCGACGCTGATCCTGCACGGCGCCGCCGACGTTGTGGTGCCTGTAGCGCAAGCGCACACGCTCGACGCTCTGATGACGGCGGCGAAGCGTCCGCACGAGATGCACATCTATCCGGGCGCGAATCACGCATTCAATTTCGCCGGGCTACCGATGTGGTACAGCGCGGCCGACGCCCAAGACGCCTGGAAGCGCACGCTCGCATTCCTGTCCAAGTACCTCGGCGGCAGAAACTGATCTGATTCCTCTCCCTGAGTGGAGCCGAAGGAAATCTCGCCCTCGGCACTGGCACACTTCCCCGAAGGGTTACGCACAGCTCTCCTTTCAGGGCGACGGATCAGATGGCGGCGAGGGCGAAGCGGTTACGGAGTCGCAGGACAACTACGGGCCAACGCAAATCCCGCTGAGAGCCTTTGGCCCCGGCCTGTGCTGAAGTCGTATGTGAAGCGAATATCGTAGGAACCATTTTCGTAGATAGGGCCGAGAACTTGCAGCGTGCGGCCCGGGTCCAGATCGAGATAGTAGGGGGCGTTGTTGAACCGTCCGCCGGTCGCGGGGCGACGCGTTACCACGAGGCTGCCGGCGGTCGGACGGCCGTGGTAATCGATGATGGCAACGATCATTCCATCGGTGTGGTAGCGGTTCGTGGGACATCCCTCGGTTCCGGTAATCGTTGAACCGGGAGGATAGATTTTCGTTCCCGGTGGAAGCTTCGCTCGCGAGCCCTGTTCTGTCACCGAGCCGTCCACAAACGCGAAACCGGCGAGGCTCGCGTTCGCGTCGGCGCTGGCAGAGAACGGCCGCGTCGCTTCCGACATCTGCATCGCCGGATATTGCACGTCGATCGTCAGATTCAGCTTGCCGGATCGGTAGGGAAACTTCGCCGCGTTGTAGGGAGGCATCGCGGAGGAGATATTGGGGTTGTTCGATAGCCCAACGCCCTCGCGCGGGGCGCCGTTTGGGTCGAGCTCGAGCATATGGGTGCTATCCTCGTCGTGAAACACCAGGATCGCGTACGATCCCGGTTCTGGACTCTGGAAGTCGCATGAAGAGCGTCGATTGGTGATCGTCGATGCAGTACTCGACGCGTTTCCGCTGGCGTTAGAGGGAAAGCCCGCGGCCGACTCGAACATTTGGCAATAGACGTTTCCGCGGTTGTTTCGCAGCCCCGCGATTTTGACATGGATCAAGCTCCCGGTTTGATCTCCGTCCTCGGTCTGATCGGAGTTGGAAAGGCTGGCAACGTTCTGATCCGGCAACGCGGCCAGAACCGCG
>JBAPSR010000578.1:0-1771 GCA_049281755.1 Binataceae bacterium (SeqCode) | reverse complement strand
GACCACGGCGCCGTCGCCCTCCCCCACCGACAGGAAGGTGACGCGCAAATCCGCGCTGAAGTATCGATCGCGCACCCACCATCCCGCGTCGAGCGTGAGAATCACGACGATCGCCGCGGCGGCCGCGGCGCGCCATCCGATTCGTCCGGAAATCGGTCCGGCAGACTGCGCTTCTGGAATCCGCGGGCCGCGCGGCAAGGAGCGAACCACGCGCGGATCTTCTTTTCGCGCAGCGCCGAGCCATAGCAATATCGCCCCGTACGCGAGCGCAAGCTCCAAAAGCGTCGGCGTGAAGGTTCGTATCCACGCCATCGGCCACGAGAGAAACCATCCGGCGAGATAGTTGGACAACTCGAGCGCGTACGCGCCCAGTCTCAAAATTGCGCGCGCTCCAGGCGTCCAGATGAAGCTCAGGATCGCGGCGCCGAGGCCGCATAGCGTCGCGAAGAATCCCATGATCGGCACGACCACAGCGTTGGCGATTAACCCGACGATCGCGAACTGATTGAAATGAAACGCGGTCAGCGGCGCCGTCCCCAGCATCGCCCCGAACGAAACCGCCACGTACGCGAGCGCGCCCCCCGCAAGCGTCCATCCGTAGGCCGGCCCCTCGCGCGGAAGCCGCCCGCGATAGCGCCGCCAGGTCAGCCATGCCGCGAAGCGCTGCATGCCCATGATGATCGCGATCACGGACGCGAACGAGAGCTGGAAGCCCAGGTCAGCGGTCGAACCCGGAATCGCGACGCAAATCACGATCGCGGCAAACGCGAGGCTGGCCAGAGCCTCGCGCGAGCGGTCGATCACGATCGCAAACATGTACGCGAGCACCATCACCAGCGCGCGCACCGTCGACACATGATGCCCCGCGATCGCGGCGTAGGCGCATACCGCAACTCCCGCAGCGATCGCGGCCCCCTTGTTGGCCCATCCGCGGCTCGCGAGCCCGGGCGTGAGCATCATCAGGAGCCGCACCAGCGCGAACACCGCCGCGGCGACGAAGCTCAGATGCAAGCCCGAGATCACCAGCAGATGGGCCATCCCGGTGCGCGCAAAACGGTCGCGCAAGTCCTCGCTGATACCGCCGCGATCGCCGATCACCAGAGCGCGCATCTCGGCGCGCTCGGGATCTTGCAGGTTCGCGTCGAAAAACGCGCCAATCCGTTCCCGCACGCCCTCGATCGCGCCCGCGACGATCAGCCTATGATGACCGATGGTCGAAAACGCCGCCGTCCCGTACGAATGCTCCGGCGCCGTGATCGTCGCCGAGATCCCGGCGCGCTCGAGGAACCCCTGGTAGTCGAACTCGCCCGGGTTACCGTCGTTGCGCGGAAAGCGAATCCGCCCGGTCATCCGAACGATGTCGCCGATTCGAAACCGCGCGGAATCGAGCGCCGCGATTCTCACTTCTCCGCTCGACGCCGTAAGCGGCGCACCGGAGGCTGCCGCCCGATCGACCGCTACATATAGATGCATCAGGCCAGGAAATCGCTCGATCGGTCTATCGAGCACGCCCTCGAAGGTGATCTTTTCTCCGTCGGAAAACGCACGGATCGAATTCGGCGCGACTGGCGGCCCGAGCAGCTCGCGCACTGGAATCGTCGCCGATGCCACCAGCGCGATTATCGCAAACGCGTAGCCCGCCCGCGGACGCGCGAATAGATATGCGCAAATCGCCGCGACCGTCAGCGCGATCGCGATCCAGCCGGGCGCGAAGTAGCGGAAGTTGCCGAGCCCGTCGCCAAGCGCGATCGCGCCTGCGACCACATAGATC
>JBAPSR010000577.1:0-2711 GCA_049281755.1 Binataceae bacterium (SeqCode) | reverse complement strand
GCCAGCACTTCCGCCGTGATCATCGCCATCGCGGCGCGCGAGCCGCCGATGTCGGTTGAGCCGGTGACGACGCTGGCGGTGCCGTCGGTATGGATATTCACCGTCGCCGAGGATTGCATCCCGGCGTTGAACCAGAAGCCGGTGGCGACGCCGCGTCCGCGGTTCTTGCCGGTCAGCTTGGACTTGTAGTGGTCGCTGTTTTTGATCGCTTCGCAGGTCTCGACAAATCCGATCCGCTTGAACGGAGGGCCGACGACTTGCGCCGAGCCTTCCTTGACCCCGTTCTTGATCCGGAAATCGATCGGATCGATTCCGCACTTGTCGGCCAGCTCATCGATGATGGTCTCCGATGCGAATGCGGCGTTGGTCGCGCCGGGCGCCCGATATGCGGCGGTCTTGGGCCGATTGACCACCACGTCGTAGCCGTCAATCTGCAGATTTTCGATCGTGTACGGCGCGATCACGCACATCGCGCCCGCGCCGACCGGCGAACCCGGATACGCGCCCGCCTCGTATGCCATCCAGACTTGCGCGGCGACGATCGTGCCGTCCTTGGTCGCGCCCATCTTCACTTTGATCTTCGAGCCCGAGGTCGGTCCGGTCGCGCGCAGCACTTCTCCGCGCGTCATCACCAGCTTGACCGGCGCGCCGGTCTTCTTCGACAGCAACACGGAGAGAGGTTCGAGATAGATCGTGGTCTTGCCGCCGAAGCCGCCGCCGATTTCCGCCGGCACAACCTTGATCTTGCCGACCGCGATGCCAAGCACCTGGGCGCTCAGCGAGCGCACGTCGAAGGCGCCCTGGGTCGAGCAATAGATGGTGGCCTGGCCGTCGGTGTTGTAAATGCCGACGGCGTTGTGCGGCTCGATATACCCCTGATGCACCATCGCGGTGTTGAACTCGCGCTCGATAATAAAATCGGCGGCCTTGAAGCCTGCTTCGATATCGCCGCGCTTGAACAGGTGATGCTGCGCGACGTTGGTTTCCTTGTTGCCCTCTTCCTTGTTGCGCAGGTCGTGCAGCAGGATCGGCGCGCCCGGTTTCATCGCGGCGTCAACCGTCATCACCGGCGGCAGCACTTCGTACTCGACCTCGATCAGGCGCACCGCTTCTTCGGCGATATGCGGGCTGGTCGCGGCGACGGCGGCGATCGCGTGGCCGTCGTAGAGCACCTTGTCGTGCGCAAGGATATTCATCGACAGGTAAAACGGATTGACCGTCATCTCGCCGGATTGCTCGAGCTTGTTCTCGGCCTTTGGGAGATCCTTGCCGGTGATGATCGCCCTGACCCCGGGCAGCGCAAGCGCCTTGGCGAGGTTGATCGATTTAATTCGGGCGTGCGCGTGCGGGCTGCGCAGCAGCTTGCCATGCAGCATCCCGGGGAACGTGTAGTCGGCGCCGTACTTGGCGCGGCCCATCACCTTGTCGATTCCGTCGTGGCGAATCGGACGGGTGCCGATCACCTTAAAATGGCCGTTGTTCGTTGATGCCGCCATCGTTCAAGTACCTCGCAGATACCTTGTCAGGTAAGGAGTTCCGTTAGTGATTCTAGCTCCGCGCCGCCGCGCGGTCATGTCCGTCTTCGCGCAGAACTTTGGCCGCATCGGTGACCGCGCGCACGATCTTGTCGTACCCGGTGCATCGGCACAGATTTCCCGCCAGCGCGTAGCGAATCTCGGGCTCGGTAGGATTTGGATTGCGCTCGAGCAGCGCCTTTGCCGACATCAGGAATCCTGGCGTGCAGATGCCGCATTGCAGGCTCGCGTGCTCGAGAAATTGCTGCTGCAGCACGTGGAGCTTGGTCGCGTCGGCGAGACCCTCGACCGTCGTGATGCGCTTGCCCGCGGCCTCGGGACCGAGCACCAGGCACGAACACACCGCGCGTCCGTCGATCATCACGGTGCAGGCGCCGCAGTCGCCGGTGAGGCATCCTTCCTTGCTGCCGGTCAGTTCGAGCACGTCGCGCAGGCATTCGAGCAGGCTCTGGCGCGGCTCGCACAGGAACTCGGTCGGCTCGCCGTTTATGATCGCGTCAACCAATGTCTTTCTGGACATGTTCTTCTCTTGATTCCTTTGCGCGAGCTTTAGATTTTCGCTGCGCGCTCGGCCGCGATCGTGAGTGCGCGCGTGGTCAGCACGCCGGTGATATGGCGGCGGTACTCAGCGGTGCCGCGCATGTCGTCGATTGGCGATCCGGCCTCCGACGCAAGCCGCCCCGCCAGCGCGAGCGCCGCGTCGTCGAGCTTCTTGCCGATAAGCGACTCGGCGGCTTTGACGGCGACCAGCGGGGTAGCGGCGATTGCGCCCAGGCCGATACGCGCGGCGGTGATCTTGCCGGCGTCCAGGGTCAGCGACGCGCCCACGCCGACCACGGCGATATCCATCTCGTTGCGCGGAATGAAGCGCAGATAGGCGTCGCTCGAATGCGGCGCTGGGGCGGGTATCAGTAGCTGCACCAGCAGCTCGCCCGGCTCCAGCACGGTGCGGCCGGGAGAGAGCACGAACTTTTCGACCGGGACCTCGCGCTCGCCCTTGGGACCGGCGATTCGGGTGCGCGCGCCGAGCGCGATCAGCGCCGGAGTCGAGTCGGCGGCCGGCGATCCGTTGCACAGGTTACCGCCCACCGACGCGCGATTCTGGATCTGCAGCGATCCGATAAGATGCGCCGCCTCGGTGAGCCCCGGATAATGCTTGCGCATCAGGGCGTGCTC
>JBAPSR010000576.1:0-1637 GCA_049281755.1 Binataceae bacterium (SeqCode) | reverse complement strand
TGTGCGGCGGCGACGCGGCCGGGATGAAGTACACCAGGTCCAGCTCGAGCGCCTCGCGGACTTCTTCCGCCGAACGCAGATGCCCCAAGTGAATTGGATTGAAGCTGCCGCCGAACAGCCCTACTCGCATCGCCTCACCCGCAGTTACCCGCGTACCTGCCCGGAACCGTGGATTACGTACTTGTATGTTGTCAGTTCCGCCAGGCCCATCGGCCCGCGCGCGTGCAGCCGGTTGGTCGAGATTCCGGTTTCTGCCCCGAAACCGAACTCGAAGCCGTCGGTGAAGCGGGTCGATGCGTTCACGTAAACCGTAGCCGAATCGACTTCATGCTGAAAGCGCGCGGCCGAAGCCGGGTCGCGCGTCACGATCGCGTCGGCCAGATGCGACCCGTGGCGCTCGATAAACGCGATCGCCTCGTCGAGCGAATCGACGACCTTGATCGACAAGATCAGATCCCAATATTCGGTGTCCCAGTCTTCGGGCGTGGCCGCCCGCGCGTCACGCACGATCGCGCGCACGTGCTCGTCGCCGCGAATCTCGACTCCGGCTTTTTTCATCCGCGCCGCGAACCCGGGCAGGAAGCTCGCCGCGGCCCCGCGATGCACCAGCAGCGTCTCCATCGCGTTGCACACCGACGGGCGGCTGCATTTCGCGTTGAAGCAAATCTCCTCGGCCATTTTCAGATCCGCCGACGCGTCGACATACGTGTGGCAAATCCCCTCGAAATGCGGCAGCAGCGCAACCGCCGAGCCTTCGAGCGCGGCTTTGAGCTCGCGTCCGCCGCGCGGAATTATCAGATCGAGCGCCTCGCGGCTGCGCTTCAAAATCTGCACGATCTCGCGCTCGGGATTATCGATGAACATCGCAGCCGAAGGGTCGAGCCCGGTCTCCTTGAGCGCGCGCGCGACCAGCCCCGCAAGACAGGCGTTGCTGGCGAGCGCTTCTTTTCCGCCGCGCAACACAACAGCGTTGCCGGACTTGAGGCATAGCGCGGCGGCATCGACGGTGACGTTGGGCCGCGACTCGTAGATGATCGCGATCAGCCCAATCGGCACGCGGCGCTTTTCGATCTTGAGCCCGTTAGGACGCTGCCACGCGTCGATCGTGGCGCCAACCGGATCGGGCAGCGCCGCGACTTCGCTGACGCCGCGGGCGATCGCTTCGATCCGATCGTCGTTCAACGTCAGCCGCTCGATCATCGGGCCGCTGCGGCGCTCGCGATGCGCGCGTTCGAGATCGCTTCGATTTGCGGCCAGGATCTCCGGTTTGGATTTCCGGATCATCGCCGCCAGCGTCGTGAGCGCCGCGTTCTTCTGCTCGGTCGAAGCGAGCGCGAGCTTGCGCGCGGCGATGCGAGCGACCGCGAGTAGCGCGGCGACATCAGTTTCCAGGCTCATCCGATTTCCTTCAGCAGTACAAAGTTATCGCGATGAATAATCTCGTCGGCCAGCTTGTAGCCGATCAAACTCGCGATCTCGGCCGAGCGCCGCCCCATCAGTTTGAGTACATCGGCGGCCGGATAGTTGACCAGCCCGCGCCCGAACTCGACTCCCTCCGGATCGAGCAGGCTCACGCATTCGCCCAGCGCGAACTCGCCCCGTACCTCGCGGATTCCCGAGGGCAACAGGCTGCGCCC
>JBAPSR010000575.1:0-1944 GCA_049281755.1 Binataceae bacterium (SeqCode) | reverse complement strand
CACTCCTGCAACAGCACGCGCGCGAGACCTCGGCGCTGGAACAAAAGCATGCCGAGCAGATGAAATCATTCCAGCCGCGCCCGGAAGCGCGTCCGGCACCCGAAAAACGCGCGGCGCAACCGGCGCGTGAGACGCAGCCAGAGCGTAAGGAGCGCTAGCGGGCGAAAGCCGCCGGCGGATCGGTGCGGCTCAGTTAAAGGTTGGAGAACCCAGAGTTCCGCCAACCGTATAAGGTGCGGCACCGGGCGGATGCGGCAGGAATTTCAGCAGGAAGCGTAGCTTCATCCGCGCAGATGCCGACGGGACGAGCGTGAAATGCAGCGCGAGTGCGCTGTCCTGCCACGCCGGCGCGAGCTTGATGGCGCCGCTGCCCTCGATCGCGAAATCACCGCCGGAGGTCTTGAGACTCGTGATCGATAGCACCCCTTTGTCGAGCTTGGCGGTCGCGTCGAGCGCGCCCAGGCTGAGCGGCGGCATCGGTATCTTGAGGCGCCCGGAAAGATTCGTGGCGAGGAGATGAATCGTTCCAGAGTCCGAGTTGGGATCATCGGGCATCACGAGCATTGAGCCGGTCGCGTCGAGGTTCCCACCCAGGATTGCGCCGAGTGCGCGCAGGGCTTCATAGCTTTTCAGATCGACCTTGTCGGCCGAAAATTTCAGCGCCGTGCCGGCGCCGCTGCGATGCGCCGTGATCCGGATCGTTCCCTCGTAGGCGTCTGCGCTTGCCCGAATGCCGGGCCGGAGCAGCAGTATCGAGAGCAGGGCGGGCGCGATATGCACGCTGTCGCTCTCGAACAGCGGGAACGCTCCGGGCGTGTCGGGTGCGATTCTTACTTGCGAGAGTTTTGCGCCGATCGGAATAGCGAGGCTTTGTCCCGTCGAGCTCACGCGCAGTCCCATCGGCGCAAGCACCGCGGAGAACGCGCTCGCATACGGAAAGCTCGCGAACAGAAAGAAAAAGAACAACACCACTCCGGTGGCGAGGTAGCCGGATTCGAGCCGATGCGTGCGCCAATACTCGAAAGAGAGCAGTTCTCTGAATTCAGGCATTGTGACCAAGCGCGACGCAGGTGATATCGACGTCGTAGGAGTGGGTGTCCTGGGTGCGGCGCTGGATTCGCAGGTTTTCGACCCCGACCGGCACCGGCATCGTGCGCACGGAGTAGAGCGCGTCCACGATTTGCGCCAAGCTCACGTTTTCAAGCTTCAACTGCACGCTGTACTGCACCAGGTTGTCCGAGAGCTTCTTGTCCTCGGCCGGCGTGATCGAGGAAATCTTGCCGCGGCCGACGCTCTTGGTGAAAGACGCCTCCACCACCGAAAACAAGGAGAAGTCTTTTCCCTGCGGCACGGTACTGTGTTCGGCGCTTTCGAGGTCGGCCTTGACCGCGGCGTAGTTCGCCGCCAGATGGCGCACGCTGGCGAGGTCGTGTTCGCGCTGGACTATCTGATCGCCGAGGCCCGAGCTGAAATTGACGATCGGAGAGTAGATAAGATTGTAGAGCAGGAAGATCGCGATCAATACGGCGCCGATTTGAACCAGCACCCGCTCGCGGGTTTCCAGCTTTTGATATCGCGCGCGGCCCTGCGCAATCAGCGGATCGAGGCGTTCGCGCAACTGATCGATTTGCGGGCCCAGCTTCGCGCGCAACCACGCTTCCATCCGGTCGATATAGTTGCGCAGCATGGTTCAGTCGGCTCCGCTGTCCGAGTCTTTGAAATCCGCGCTCATCCGGAATTCAACCTTGCTCGCGTCGTCGCCGGCGCGCGCATGGGTGACCTCGATCGCGCCGAAATTGCCGCCCAGGTCGAGCGCATGCTTGACCTCGTCAACCGAAGTGAACGAATCGGCAAGACCGGTGAGGCGCAGTCCCGTCTCGTCGATTTGCACGTCTTCCAACTGGACGGGCAGGCGCTTGGGAATCGCGTCGGAAACTGCGCGCA
>JBAPSR010000574.1:0-3184 GCA_049281755.1 Binataceae bacterium (SeqCode) | reverse complement strand
TCAAGGCGGATATTTCCGGTGCCGCTATCGACGACGATACTGCCGTCGGCTTGCGCGGCAACTTTTTTCGCCCCCTCGAACGCGAGGCCGATCGGCGCCGGATTCGCGCCAGCCGCGAGGTTGAAATCGAACTCGAAGCGGCCCTTCTCGCCGTGATAGACCAAATCGATTCCCGGATACACTTCGCGATAGCGCACCTGCCCGTATGTCGGCACGTCCGAACGCCACTTACTGCGGTCCTTGCCCTGGTAATAATTCACCACGCCCCGAAGCCGCTGCGATGCTTCCCCGTCCTCGACGGCCGCGTGATTCGCGAGCGTCATCCGGACCGCCGAATACTGAAGCTTCGGGATCGCGGGCGGATGAACCATCGCGCCAGGCTTCATGCCCCGGATGCCGGGCGCCGACCCAGCGCTGCGCGCGGTGATGAAGGTCGCGCCGCGCGAATCGAGGGCAACCTCGAATCCGTTGCCTCGCGCGCGATAATCCACGCCCCGTTCACCCGGAGCCGCGGGCTCGAAGGCCAGCGGGAGCTTGGCGAAGGTCTTAAGCGCCGCAGCTGTCGAGGGTCCGCCGGAGATAGCCTTCACTGCCGACGAGCCTGCTGGTAACCGCAAGTTAACGACGCCACCCTCAGTCAATCCGAGCAACGCGAACGCTATCAGACCGAGCAATATCACGACGGATATTCGACGAAACATGGTTATTCCTCCCCTTCGCATTTGCGCGTCGCGCACAATCTACGTTCGCGCCGCATCCCCGCGCATCACCCAAATGGGTGAAATGCGGGGCGACAGGCGGGCAGTGACTGAGGCATGCTTTTAAATGCTTAGCCGCTGCTTGCATTAGTGGCGCTAACTGGTCAGGATTCTGAATTACTGGCTCTTCAGGGGGGAAGGTGGGCTTTCTTGACAGGCAGTCAGTTTCAGCCGCGAACACTGAGTCGGTGTCGCTCGGCTGCGTCTCGCCCGCCTCTGGTTCGACTGACGGGGCTATCGATTAACGGGGGCACTGATGCGATCGACGGGGGATCAGTCTCGCCTATTTGAATTAGTCGGACGCACCTACGAGGCGGCGCAGGATTTCGCGAAGACCGGCACGATCTGTCAGGCGGAGCTGATCGCTCGTCTTCTCCTATCCGTCGCAACGATGGCTTCCGCCGCGGAGATGAAATGAGCACGGGGCAACGTATCGGCGAGCTTATCGCTCGAGTCTACGATGCGGCCCAGGACGAAAGTCTGTGGCCTTCCGTCGCTTCTGGGATTGCGTACGCTTTCGGCGCAACCAGCGCCGTCGTATCCAGCGGTTACCCACAGATTCTCGCTGGCACTGAAAGCTGGGATGCACAAACGCTCGATAACTACGCAAAGTATTATTATCGTCATGACCCCTGGCTCTCTCCGTCGCTCAAACGAGGCGTGGGCAAGGTGTTCACCAGCGCAGACCTGATATCTGATTCGGAATTCGAGCGGACCGAGTTTTACAACGACTTCATGCGGCCGCACAGCGACGGATTCTACATAATCGGCTGCTTCTTCCCCGTTTCGCCCGGCCAAATGGGATTAACATCGGTTCATCGGCCCCGTGCTCGAGGCCATTACGAGGAGGCAGAGCGGAAACGCGCCACGGAATTTATTCCCCATTTGATTCGGGCGATACAGGTTCGGCATAAGCTGACTGAGGCGGACATTCAACGTCAGATCGGGCTCGAGGGACTTGAGCGCAGTCAAATCGCGGCGATCGTGGTGACTGGCAATGGCATCATCCTGCACGCAAATAACCAGGCGGAGGCGATGCTGCGAGCGGGCGATGCGATCCGCTCAATTTCGAGTCAGTTGGCCGCGGCCACTAGATCAGCAACCGAACGACTCACGATGCTGATTCGCGGGGCAATCGATACTGCGGCAGGGCGCAGCGGCTCTGCGGGCGGAACCGTTGCGATTCCACGCCCGAATCGGCCGCCGCTGACGGTTTTGGTTGCGCCTTTCCGACCTGCGCAGCGCGGAGCCGGTGCGCCGGTACCGGCGGCCCTTCTATTTTTGCGGGATCCGGAGTGGACGTCGGGCTTGGCCGCGGGGCCGCTCCAGGAACTTTTCGGCTTGACCGCGGCGGAGTCAACTATCGCCAGCCATCTTATACGCGGACGGTCGCTCGCCGACATCGCGGCGCGACACAATTTGAGTCTCAACACAGTCAGGACTCATCTCAAGAACATCTTCGCAAAGACTGGTACAAACAGGCAGACCGAACTCGTGGCTTTTATCGTGCGAACCGTCGCTACTATGAAGGTCCGCCTGACTGAATAACTACACGCCGCGAAGAAGGAGTTAGTTGCGATGGCGCTGTGGACGATTTCGGGTGCGGCTACTTTCGCCTTGTCTCGAAGGCCTCTTCGCCCGTATATTTGAATAGAGATGACGGCTGTGCGCCGCATCGTGAACGCGGCCGCTTAAGCCCCCTTCATGGCTTGGACGGAAACATACAATCCGATCGCGTGGCTCCGGCAAAAAATCGCCGACGCCGCTGTCGCGATTCTTACCAAGCCGCTCAAAAGCTACGACCTCCACGCGCCCAACGATCTCGCGAGCCTGCGCCGTCATATCCGCAAGGGTGACGTGATCCTGGTCGAAGGCAACGAGCGTATCAGCCAGTGCATCAAGTACTTGACCCAAAGTTCGTGGTCGCATTCAGCACTCTACGTCGGCGATGAGCCTCTGCGCCGCAATCCGCAGGCGCGCGCCGAGTACCTCAAGCTCTATGGCGACGACGCCGAGTTTCTGCTGGTCGAGGCGCTGGTCGAATCGGGCGTGGTCCTGTCGCCGCTCAGCCGCTACCGCGACTTCAACATCCGCGTATGCCGTCCGTACAATTTGTCGGCACAGGATCTCGGCGCGGTCATGGACGAGGCGATCGCCAACGTCGGCGACCAGTACGACATCAAGAACGCGGTCGACCTCGCGCGCTACTTCCTGCCGGTCAGCCTGATCCCGGCGCGCTTTCGCCGCCAGGCGCTGCACTTCGGCAGCGGCGAGCCGACCCGAGTCATCTGCTCGAGCCTGATCGCGTCATGCTTCGCGCGGGTGAGGTTTCCGATCGTGCCGCGCTACGAGCAACTGCCCGACGGAACGCCCGCGGCCGCACCCCGGCAGGGGCGGCTGTGGCCCGCGATCCGGCGCCGCCGCAC
>JBAPSR010000573.1:0-5881 GCA_049281755.1 Binataceae bacterium (SeqCode) | reverse complement strand
CCCGGATCCTTTGCGTGACGCGGATTGGCCGCTGCGGCGCCGACGCGATCAACGCGCGGATGCATCGCGCGGCGCTGGGACCGGGCACATCGCCCGAGCGCGGCACGATGATCGCGGGCGAGCCGGTAATCGTCCTGCGCAACGATTATGATCACATGCTGTTTAACGGTGATCAGGGCGTGCTGGTGAACCTTGCCGAGCGCGGAGGACGCCGCTCGCTGGCGGCGGTGTTCGCGCGAGAGACGGGGCTGACCGCGTTCCGAATTGAAATGCTGTCGGATGCGATCGATCTGTGCTACGCGATGACGGTGCATAAGGGGCAAGGCTCGGAGTTCGATTGCGTCGCGCTGATCTTGCCCGAGCGCGACATGCCACTGCTCTCGCGCGAGACGATCTACACGGCAGTCAGCCGCAGTCGGATGTCATGCGTGATTTTCGGCGATGAAGACTTGCTCGAAAAAGCGGTCGCCCGGCGTATCGAACGGTTCTCCGGCCTCGCGCAGGCGATCGAGCGCTATCGCGCCGTGAAGACCGGCTAAATTAAGTTCGCATTAAATGGCCGTCACCTTTTCCGCGGGCGGCCGCGGATTGCCGAAATAAACAGGCGTCATCGGGGATGGCGGCGTACTATAATCAAGGCGCGCAACTACTTGACGAAGGGAGAATTTCCAATGCAGGTGGGAATGATCGGACTAGGCAGAATGGGCGCGAACATGGTGAAGCGGCTGATTCGCGCCGGCCATCAATGCGTGGTGTTCGACGTCAGCCAGGACTCGGTGAAGTCCTTGGTGAAGGAAGGCGCGACGGGCGCCGCGTCGATGGACGACTTCGTGGCCAAACTGACCAAACCGCGCGTGTCATGGATGATGGTGCCGGCAGCGGTGGTGGAAAGCACCGTCGCGGAGCTCAGCAAGCGCTTCGAGCGCGGCGACATCATCGTCGATGGAGGCAACTCGTACTATGTCGATGATATTCGCCGGGCCAAGGCGCTCGCCGCCAAGGGAATTCACTACGTCGATTCGGGAACCAGCGGCGGCGTGTGGGGCTTTGAGCGGGGCTATTGCCAGATGATCGGCGGCGAGGCCGGCGTGGTAAAGCATCTTGATCCGATTTTTGCGGCTCTGGCGCCGCCGATGGACAGCGCGCCGCGCACCGAAGGCCGCGACAAGGTCAAGAACAGCACCGCGGAGCACGGCTACCTGCACTGTGGCGCCAACGGCGCCGGGCATTTCGTCAAGATGGTCCACAACGGAATCGAGTACGGGATCATGGCCGCGTACGCCGAGGGGCTCAATGTTCTGCATCATGCCAACATCGGCAAAACCAAGGGCGCATCCGACGCCGAGACCACGCCGCTGCGCGATCCGGAGCTGTATCAGTACGACATGAACCTTACCGACATCACCGAGGTATGGCGGCGCGGCAGCGTGATCTCGTCGTGGCTGCTGGACTTGACCGCGACCGCGCTGCTCGGCGATCCGGAGCTCAAGAAATTCGCGGGACGCGTATCGGACTCGGGCGAAGGGCGATGGACTATTGACGCCGCGATCGACGAGGGCGTGCCGGCAAACGTTCTGACTTCAGCGCTGTTCGAGCGCTTCAGTTCACGCGGCGCGGCCGACTTCGCCGACAAGCTGTTGTCCGCGATGCGTTATGAGTTTGGCGGTCATCTCGAAAAGCCCGGCAAATGATAACGCGCCGCGCGCGCAGCCTGCCCGGCAAAGGAAACCCGATGGCGAAGGAAAAAGTTGAAAATATCGACAACGTCACCCAGGCGCGTCCCGGCGATCCATGCACGATCGTGATTTTCGGCGCCGCCGGCGATCTGACCAAGCGCAAGCTCTTTCCTGCGTTCTACAATCTGCTGCATAGCAAATTCCTGCCCGAGAAATACGCGATCGTGGGCGTATCGATCGAGAAGTACAGCGACCAGGTTTTCCGCAATCAGCTCTCGGGCGAGATCAAAAAATACGCGACGGAGAAGGTCGATCCAAAACTGTGGAAGTCGTTTGTATCAAAGGTCTATTACCTTTCCGGGAATTTCACCGATCATAAACTCTATACGTCCCTGAAAGAGACTCTGGCGAAGGTCGCCAAGGAGCAGGACCTGCCGGGTAACTGCCTCTACTATCTTGCGGTCGCACCGCAATTTTTCGGCGAAATCGTGCGTCAGCTCGGCGCGGCGGACCTTGCGGAAGAGAAGGACGGGAATTGGCGCCGGGTCGTGATCGAAAAACCATTCGGCCGCGATCTCGAATCAGCGCAGGCGCTCAATAAGGAAATCAAGAGCGTGCTCAAGGAAGACCAGATCTACCGGATCGATCATTATCTGGGCAAAGAGACCGTTCAGAACATGCTGGTGTTCCGTTTCGGCAACGGGATTTTCGAGCCAATCTGGAATCGGCGCTATATCGATTCCGTGCAGATTACCGCGGCGGAGACGGTCGGCGTCGAGGAGCGTGGCGGCTACTACGAGACCGCCGGCGCACTGCGCGACATGGTGCCCAACCACATGATGCAGCTCATCGCGATGATCGGGATGGAGCCGCCGACTTCATTCGGCGCCGAGGCCGTGCGTGACGAAAAGGCGAAACTCCTGAACGCGATTCAGATCCTCTCATCCGAGGATGTGATTACGATGGCGGTGCGCGGCCAGTACGGCGACGGAACCGAGTTGGGCAAGAAGGTGCGCGCGTATCGCAAGGAAGACCAGGTCAATCCGGAGTCGCATGTCGAAACCTACGCCGCGCTCGAACTGCATATCGACAACTGGCGCTGGGCGGGAGTGCCGTTTTACGTCCGCACCGGAAAGCGCCTGGCGGAGCGCGTGACCGAGCTCGCGATCAATTTCAAACGCGCCCCCTTGCTGCTGTTCAAAGACACCGGCGTCGAGCAGATGTCCACCAATCAACTGGTCATGCACATCCAGCCCGACGAGGGCATCTCGCTGCGCTTCAGCGCAAAAATTCCCGGACCTTCGGTCAAGATCGGTTCGGTCGATATGAACTTCAAGTACACGTCTTATTTCGGCGCCGCGCCTTCGACCGGATATGAAACCCTGCTGCTCGATTGCATGATCGGCGACCCGACGCTGTTTCAGCGCGACGACATGGTCGAAGCCGGATGGCGGGTCGTCACGCCGGTGCTCGACGTGTGGAATGCATTGCCGCCGCGTGAATTTCCGAACTACGCGGCCGGAAGCTGGGGGCCGGAGGAAGCCGAACATCTGCTCGCGCGCGAGGGCCGTCACTGGAGGATCATTACTGAACCCTGATCGGCGGCATCGGGGTATCCCCGGGTGCGATCAGTGCGCGTCGTTCAGATGCGCACGAACCATCGCCGGCGAGATCGCTCCCGAGGCCAGCCTACGCGCCGGACCGAACCGCAGCATGTGAAACAGGAATATAGCAAGCGCAAAGCCGGCAGTTACAACACTGAGCGAGGTGATCGCTCCCGGATCCGATGCCGCCCCGCCCATCCTTTCGATCGCGAGAATCGCGGCGGCGACGGAAACCGCCAGCGCGGAAGTAGCCACGATCGCAACGTCGCGCACGGGGGCGCGCGCGCCCTCTTTCACAAAGCGGCGTAGTTCGCGCGGCGAGAAATAATCGAGGAACCAACCGGTCGCTTCGTCAACTCCTCGCGCGTTCGGCGGGGAAATCAGCCTCCCGCTAAGAGGATCAGTCGCGGGAAGGCCTTGGTTATGAAGCTCGACGCCCACCAGGATCTCGTGATGAATCTCGCCCGTGATCGGATATCGCCATGCGATCAGGAACGAAAGCGCGCCGCAGAGCGCCGGCGCCAGCGCGAAAATTGCCTTGATCGCGAAAATCACCTCAGGCGTTTGCACCGCGTTGGGCACGTATCCAATTCCCGCCAACACTGCGATCGGCAGCGCGGCGCTAGGAATCGCAACGAATTTTGGCAGGATGCTCCAGAACGCGGTGTATTGGCCCTCGCTGCGCCGGCCGGTATAGAACTCGTCGTAATCGATCACGTCGGCCTGCATCGAGGGACCCAGAAACAGTCCCGCGCCGAAACTGGCGCCTGCCCAGCTAATCAGCACGAACAGCATCGTCGTGTCGCCCTTGCCGAGGAAATACATTGCAGCGCCACCGGACACGCCCATCACAAAGCTTGCGAGCCAGGTGTTCAGTTTGCCGAATCGTTTTGACGCGGCAACCCACAGCGGCAGGCACAAGAAACCGACACCGAAGTAGCCGAGCAGCTCGATCGACAGCCACAGCGCCGGATTTTTCGGCTCGATCACATACGCGTTGAAAAACGGAAGCAGCGTGGCCGGTATAGCGCCGGTGATCGAGCCGACGATGTAGCTTGCGAGCAGAATCCTGAACGGACGATTGCGCAGCGCGCGGCGAACTCCCGGAACCAGCGGATTCGATTCGCGCTTGGCGAAGCCGGGTCGTTCCCGCACTCCGTACGCGAGCATCCAATAGAGCGTCGTCAGCAGCAGCGCGAACGCGATTCCCAGGAAGTGATAGACGTGCCGCTCATTCCAGCCCATCACATGCATCAGGATTCCAGGCGCCGCCGAAGCGACGATCGTCCCGAGGATCGTGAACGCCTCGCGCACTCCGAACAGGCTCGAACGCTCGTTGTAGTCGAGCGTAAGTTCCGGTCCGAGCGCGTAATGCGGCAGCACATAGACCGTGTGAAAAATGAAATAAAGAATGAAGGTGACGCCGAACCACCACGCAGACTGAGTGCCGGTCATCCCAACCGGAGGACTCATCATCGCGTAGAATGCGATCCCGCATAGCGGCGGCCCGATGATCAGGTACGGGCGGCGCCGTCCGAGCCGGGTGCGCGTGCGATCCGAGACCCATCCGACGACTGGGTCGCTAATCGCGTCGAGCGAACGCGCCAGCGCAATCGCGATCGCAAGATAGCCGAGCGGCACCAGGACCACGTCGGCGTAGAACTTGGGCATGTTGATGAGGATCGGAATTACAAGCGCGGCGCCCGCGAAGTTCGGCGCTCCATAGAGAAGTTTGAGCCGCCAGGATACGTGCTCGGAAGCCAGAACCGGCGCTTCGACCGGAATTTTCAGAGCGGAACTTTCAGTTGCCATTGTTCAGCGAATGCGTGGAGCGCCCTGGCCGCCTATGGAGCCTTGACCGGGCGCAGAAAGTCTATCGGAACCGCACGCCACGAGGATACCAGCGACAAAGACCATCCGGGGGGATGCATCCGAACATCGTCTTGCTATCGCGCTGGCTCACGAACCGGATTCGCCAAATCCGCGCGGACGCAGATGAGACCACGGACGCGCCGCCTCGTATTGCGCGGCGAGAGTGATCAAATCGAACTCGCCGGCGGGCCGGCCGACGATCTGAAAACCAATCGGCAATCCACCGCGTGAAAATCCCGCCGGTAGCGTGATCGCGGGTTGCCCGGTCGCGTTGGCCGGATATTCGAACGCGATCCAGGTCCACAGTTCGTCGAGATATAGTTCCGGGCGCGAAGGAAACGTCCCGTTGCGCATCGGCGGCATCGTCATCGTCGGCGTCAGCAGTGCATCAAATGGATCAAGCGCCTGCACGATCGCGCGCGCCGTGTTGTGCATCACCGCGACCAGGTTCACGTACTCGGCGGCGGACAATTTTTTTCCGTGGTGATACATTTCGCGGACCACCGGATCGACCGCGTCGAGATCCGCGATCGGAATCGCCGCGATTCCCACGCAGATGAGCGAGCGCGCGCAGTCCAGTAGCATCGCACCCGGATCGAGCGCGATCCTCTCAACACGGTGCCCCAGCTCGCGCATCGCGGCGCACGCGCCGTCAAAGGCGGCGCCAACGTCGGGATCGACTGGCCCGAGTTCGGTCTCGGCGATCACCGCGAGCCTGAGCTTTCGCGC
>JBAPSR010000572.1:0-2958 GCA_049281755.1 Binataceae bacterium (SeqCode) | reverse complement strand
GGGCCATTCGCGGGTGGTGAGTTTCAAGACCATCGTGTCTTGCGGATAGGTGACGATTCCTGACGGTTGCCAAAATCGCGTTGGACCCTCGACGTGAATCCATCCGGCCTTTTCGTACACCGGTGCGCCTTTGCGCCGGCAGATCAGTAGGCCGAATTCCGCGCCGAGCTTTGTGCGCATGAGGTCTTCGGCAGCCCGCAGCATCGCGGTCGCCACTCCGCGCTTGCCGTACTCCGGCTTCGTGACGACGTTGCCGATTCCCGCAACTCGAACGCGCGCATCGGCGGCGGTCATCTCTCGCGTGACGACCTTCAGGCTGCCGACGAGAAGTCCTTCGATACGGGCAGTCGCAAACCACTCGGCCGGCGCCCACTCGTACGCGATGTGGCCGAAAACCTCGTCGGTCCAGCGTTTGAGCTCGCGCTCAAGCTCCGGAGCAATCTCGTCCCCGCTCTCGGTGCGAACTTCGATCGCGTCTGATCCCATCGGCTAGTCTTTGCGCTTCGTGATCTTGTCGATCGCGGCGAGGTCGTCAGGCGTCATCTTCCAGCCGCAGGCTTTGATATTTTCGCTGACCTGCTCGGGCTTCGTCGCGCCGGAGATCACGCTTGATACCTCCGGCTGCGCGACCAGCCAGCTCGTCGCGAGATCGACCATCGAGTGCCCGGCGCCGCGCGCATGCGCTTCGAGTTTTTCGAGCACGGCGAAGTTCGCATCCGAGAGCATCTGACCCGCCCGCGCGCCCATCGCACCGAGGCGCGTGTCTTTCGGCGGTTCCTGGCCGCGGCGATACTTGCCGGTAAGGAATCCGCTCGCGAGCGGAAAGTAGGGCAGAATTCCGACTCCAAAATGACGGCACGCGGGAATCAGCTCGCGCTCGACTCTGCGGTCGAGCAGATTGTATTGATTCTGCGCCGAGATGTACGGCGCGAGCTCCTGCGCGCGCGAGATCCACGCCGCCTCCGCGACCTGCCATCCCGCGAAATTGCTCGAACCGATGTAGCGGACCTTGCCCGCGCGCACTATCGCGTCGAGCGCGGCCAGAGTTTCCTCCTGCGGCGTGACCGGGTCGGGCGCGTGAATCTGGTAGAGATCGATATAGTCAGTCCCCAGGCGCTTAAGACTCGCTTCGACGGCGGCCATGATGTACCTGCGCGAGCCGCCTTTCTGATACGGTCCGTCGCCCATCGCCATCCCGAACTTGCTCGCGACGATTATCTCGTGCCGGCGGCTCCCGAGCGCTTTGCCCAGCATCTCCTCCGACTTGCCGCGTCCGCCGTAAATATCGGCGGTATCGAACAGCGTGATGCCCTCGTCGAGCGCGCGGCCGACGACCGTGCGCGTCTGCTCGGCGTCGATCCGCATGCCGAAGTTGTTGCATCCGAGTCCCGCGATCGAAACCTGCAAGCCCGAATTACCGAGTCTTCTGTATTCCATGCCTGATAATGTTTCGGCGCACCGCCCGCGGTCAATCGGTACGCGGCGCGCCGCTTGCGCAGGCCGATGCCCGGTCGTATCGTCCCCGGCAGAGCGCGATGATAACGAAATCTGAGCTTGCCGCGTCACCTGCCGAGCTGATCGACCTCGATCGTTATCCGATTCTCGATCTCGCGAGTGCGCGGGCGCGCGAGCTGGCGCGCGATTGCCGTGATCAGCTTAATCGCACCGGCGCGTGCGAGCTCCCCGGTTTCGTCAAGTCCGATGCGGTCGCCACCTTAGTGCGCGAGGCCGACGAGCTTGCGCGCGAGGCTTATCACAGCGTGGTTACCGGCACGGCCTATCTCGAAGCGCCGGCAGCGTCGTGGCCGGCGGACCATCCGCGGCGCCATTTCGACCGGACCTCGGTCGGCGTGGTCGCTTACGATCAGTTTCCGCCGCACTCTCCGATGCGCGAGCTATTCGAGTTCGAGCCGCTGATGGAATTTATCGCGGCTGCGATCGGCAAGGACAAGCTCTACCGCTACGCCGACCCGATGGGCGCGCTCAACCTTGCCGTGATGGGCGACGGCGAGCGGCTGCATTGGCATTACGATCAGACCGACTTCGTCACTTCGATCGCGCTGCGCCCGGCCGAGTCCGGCGGCGATTTCGAATACGTGCCGCTCATCCGCAGCGCCAGCGACGAGAACTATCCGCGCGTCAAACGCCTGTTCGACGGGGATCCGGAAGGGGTCGTGCGCGTGCCAATGCATCCGGGAACGCTCTTGCTATTCGAAGGCCGCAACTCGATTCATCGCGTGACGCCGATTCGCGGCGCAACCACGCGGCTGGTCGCGCTGCTCGCATACGACACCAGGTCCGACACTCGCAGCAGCAAGACGCTGCAGATGGCCCGCTATGGGCGGACCGCTTAAGCTGGCGCGCAGACCAAAATCACGCTCGCGGACTGCGCGCACGCGCGTCGAGCGCGATCTGATCGGCGCGCTCGAAATTCCCGCCGCCGCGCTATACGGAATTCAGACCGCGCGCGCGGTCGCAAATCTTTCTTTTTCCGGCCGCACCCTCGGCGACTATCCTTCGATGGTGCGCGGCCTTGCGATGGTCAAGTGCGCGGCGGCTCGCGCGAACCTTGATGCCGGAGTGATCGACGCGCAAATCGCGCGAGCGATCGAGCATGCCTGCCGCGCGCTTATAGCCGGCAACTATCGCGACCATCTCGTCGCCGATCCGATGGGCGGCGGCGGCAGTATCGGGGTCAATCAGAATATCAATGAGGTGATCGCTAACCTCGCAAGCGGGCATCGCGCCGATGCGCGCGGCGCAAACGCGATCGTGAATCCGAAGAATCACGTCAACGCGTCGCAATCGACCGCCGACGCATGCGCGACCGCCGCGCGAATCGCAATCCTCGAGCAGGCGAGCGTGCTCGCAATCGCGCTCACGGATTGCGTGCGCGCGTATCGCGCGAAGGCGCGCGAGCTGCGCCGCGTGGCCACGCTCGCGCGCACCTGCCTGCAG
>JBAPSR010000571.1:0-2693 GCA_049281755.1 Binataceae bacterium (SeqCode) | reverse complement strand
ACGGCCTTTACCTTAGACCCGGCTGATGTCGCTCTGCGAGGGACTGTCATTCGACTTTTCTCTTATGTGTTTGGCCCAAACCTCGGTGGGTTCCTCGAGGTGTTTCAGCGTATCACTATTACATTTGCGCAAGTTGGGATTCTGTTTCTCGCAGCATGGCCGACTTATATACGCAGGCAGCGAAAAGGTTTGGACCAACGCGCCTACGGCCTTTGGGTTGCGACGGCGATTGTCTTGTCGCCTTTGTCGTGGATCCACTACATGCTTCTGTTGCTTATTCCGTTTGTCGCAATAGCCAGTGCCGCGGAACAAGAACGATGCAGTCGACGGGCGATCTGGACGGCAATAGCCAGTTATGCGTTGATCGCGTTGACCTACGGCCTGCGAGAAGACATGGTCAGCGCGATATGGTGGGCGCGCGGCGTCAGATATTTGGCCGAGGGATCGTCGCTCGCGCTCCTGCTCGGATTTCTTGCCGCGTATTGGTTCGCGACCGATACCGCCGATTCGGCCGAGCACCCCGGGCTATCTCAGACCACGCCCTCGCGCTTGAGCGACTCGAGCTTTGCCGCGTCGAGGCCGAGCAACTCGCGATAGACTTCGTCTCAGGCGACTCAAGTTCGCAGGAGGCTATCGGTGTGCTTCCCGGCGGTGGGCGATACGAACAATCAGCACGACGAGAATCCGGTCGTGGATTTCATAGACAACTCTGTAGTCGCCAACGCGAATGCGCCACAGATCCTCGTGTCCGGCGAGCTTTTTCGCGCCCGCAGGACGCGGGTCTGTCTCAAGCTTTACGAGTGCGCGCAGGATGCGCTCGCGCGCCAGAGAATCGAACGCACGAAATTCGCGTCGCACCGCAGGCAACAACTCGACCCGATAGGCCATCAATTGCCCTTAGCGTCTGACTCCAAACTCCTTGAGTACTTCATCGAGAGGGATGGTTCCCGTGCGTTTGATCTGGCGCAGCGCCGCTCGAGCGGCCTTCAAGTCCTCGCGATCTTCGATCTCCTCGAGCAGCGCCATGTCCTCGAAGGGAACGACCGCCGCGAGCGGGCGGTTGCGCCGCGTCAGCACGACGCGGTCCTTGCCGTAGGCGACTCGATTGATGAGGTCGGAGAAGTGTTCGCGGGCCGCCACCGTGCTGATCGCTCCGCCGGTAATTTTTTTTCTGGTGGCCATAGCGCGCTCCTTGGACCTGGCGCAATTGTACATCTCGGCGGTTATGTACACCAATGCCGGAACGCCGAATCAGATCACGCCGTCGCCCTTGAGGGACTCGAGCTTTGCCGCGTCGAGCCCGAGCAGCTCGCGGTAGACTTCCTCGTTGTGCTGCCCGAGCAGAGGCGCCGGCTTGACCTCGACCGGCGAGTCCTCCAGCCGCACCGGGCATCCAGGCATCGTGAAGTCGCCGCGCTGCGGATGCTTTATCGTCACGATCATTCCGCGCTCGCGCATGTGCGGGTCATTCAGCAGCTCGATACTGTCGAGGACCTTGCCGCACGGCACTCCCGCCGCGCCGAGGGTCTGCATCACCTCGTGCTTGGTGCGCTGCGAGGTCCACTCGGTGATGATCGCGCTGAGCGCGTCGAGATTTTTGAATCGCGAACGCGCATCCTTGAAGCGTTCGTCGGTAGCGATCCCAGGCTGCCCGATCGCCGCACACAGGCTATTCCACATCTCGGGCGTGGTGCAGAAGATGTAGCAGTAGTCATTGGGACCGCCGGGCGCGCACTTGAAGATATCGCCCGGCGCGCCGAGCCGATTGCCGTTGCGCCCGGCGGGCTTGCCCGAGGTGTACATCCCCATGATCGCGACGCGGCAGAAATTCAGCACCGCTTCCTGCATCGCGACCTCCACCTTCTGGCCTTTGCCCGTCTTCTCGCGCTGGATATACGCGGCCAGAACTCCGATCGCCGCGTGCATCCCGGTGCCGGTATCGCCGATCGTAGGACCCGGCTTGAGCGGCGGCGTCTCCGAGGTGCCGGTCACCGACATCGCGCCGCCGGCAGCCTGCGCGATCATGTCGAAGCTTTTGTACGCGCTGTACGGTCCGGTGGTGCCAAAGCCTTTGATCGTCAGGTAGATCAGGCGTGGATTGATTTTGCGAAGCTGCTCGTAGCCGAGGTCGAGACCCTCCAAGGTGCCGAGCGAATAATTCTCGGTCAGGATATCGACCTTCTTGACCATCTCGATAAACATCGCGCGGCCGGCCGGGCTCTTGAGGTTGAGCGTGATGCCGCGTTTGTTGGCGTTGAGCAGCATGAAGTAATAGGAATCGAAGCCGGGTTTATCCGCGAGCGACCAGCGTCCCTGCTCGCCCATCTTCGGCGACTCGACTTTGATCACATCGGCGCCGAGCCACGCCAGCATCTCGGTGCACGACGTACCGGCCTCGAACTGGGTCAGATCCAGCACCTTGACGCCCGCCAATGCTTTTTCCATCGATGCTCTCCTCTTATTCATAAGCGCGCGCAGAACTACGAAGTCCGCGCGGCGTCTGATGGACCTTTGTAGCGCCGCAAGAGCGCAGTCGGCAACCCGCGCAGCATTCGATTTGCATTGGCGGCGCTATTGGTTCGATGCCGCGGTCTGATAAATCTTGAGAGAGCATGAGCATCACTTCCCCAGCACACACAAAGCTCGCTGCGATTCGCGAGGAGCTTAACCGGATGTTCCTCGAGCGCGGCGAT
>JBAPSR010000570.1:0-6897 GCA_049281755.1 Binataceae bacterium (SeqCode) | reverse complement strand
ACCACATCCAGGCTTCATGATTGATCGGCTCGCCCACCGAGCCGAGCAGGCGCAGGCTCGAAAGGTCGTGCTTCTTGACCCACGAGTCGCCCCACTTGATAAACGTCCGAATCGCGGTGGGCGCGGTATAGAGGATACTGACGCGATACTTTTCGATTATCTGCCAGAAGCGATCGTTCTCCGGATGGTTCGGTGCGCCTTCGTACATCACCACGGTCGCACCCGCGGCCAGCGGTCCATAGATGGTGTAACTGTGGCCGGTAACCCATCCGATATCGGCGGTGCACCAGTAGATATCGTTCGGCTTGAGATCGAAGACCCACTTCATCGTCATCAGGACGTGGGTCAGGTAGCCCCCGGTCACGTGGACGACGCCCTTGGGTTTGCCGGTCGTGCCGGAAGTATAAAGAGTGTAGAGCGGGTGCTCGGAATCGAGCACGGCGGCCGGGCAGTTCGGGCTTTGGCGCGAGACGATCTCGTGCCACCAGAGATCGCGCCCCGCTTTCATCTCAATCGCCGCGCCTACGCGCTTCACCACGATCACTTTTTCTATCGAGGGGCATTTCTTTAGCGCTTCATCGACGTTTTGCTTTAGCTCGACGTGCGCGCCGCGGCGCCATCCGGCGTCGGCAGTGATACATATCTTCGCCTCCGCGTCGTTGATCCGGTCGGCGAGCGCCTCGGCCGAGAATCCGCCGAAGACCACCGAATGGATCGCGCCGATTCGCGCGCACGCGAGCATCGCGATCGCCGCCTCCGGCACCAGCGGCATGTAGATCGCGACGCGGTCGCCATCCTTGACGCCCAGCTCTCTCAGCGCGTTGGCGGCGCGCGCGACCTCGTCGGCAAGCATCTGATAGGTCAGCACGCGCGAGTCGCCGGGCTCGCCCTCGAAAATAATCGCGGCTTTGTTGCGGTTTGCGCCGCTCAGATGGCGATCGAGGCAGTTATAGGCGGCGTTTATTTTTCCGCCGACAAACCATTTCGCGTTTGGAAATTTCCATTCCAGGACTTTGCTGAAGGGCGTGAACCAGTCCAGATTCTTGGCGCACTCGCCCCAAAAGGCTTCCGGATCGGCGGCGGCGCGAGCGCATAGCGCGTCGTATTCGGTGAGATTCTTGATTTGCGCCTGCGCGGCGAATTCGGCAGGCGGCTCGAACTTGCGCGATTCGTTCAGAGTGGACTCGATCTCGTGGGTGGAATCAGACGCCACGGTTAAACCCTCCCGCGCGCCTCGCGCGTTTTCAGACTCAAATATAATGTCGCGGCATCGCCGACTTCGTGGCGATTCGAATGAATTTCGCGCAGCCGATCGAGCAGCTCGCTCTCGATACTGGGCGCGAGCTCCGCTGCCAGCTCGACCGCGCGCGCGGCCCAGCGCAACGCGACGCGTCCTTCGGGTCCGCCAAAATCGTCGAAGAACCACGCGCAACTGGTGAGCGATGCCTCCCCCGCACGAACCATCTCGAATAGCCGCATCAGGCGCTCGCGCGTGACCTCGCCCGCGACTTTGAAGCGGGTGAAAAATTCCTCGTGCACGGCGGGATTCGAATCGATCATCAACCGAATCGAAGCCGCGAGCGCACCCAGCGGATCTTTCACCAGGTCCGGCGCGAAGCGATCGTAAACCGCCAGGACGTGATTGTTGACAAAATCCATCGCGACCCGAAGCGGCGCGCGCCACTCCTGCGAGGTCTTCGGATCCAAGCGGCATCCGCAGTCCGAGCGCCACCGCTCGACTCCGTGCGCGCAGCTCCATGCGCTGGGCGCATCGATCGTGAAGCTTCCGCGCGCCTCATGCTCGGCCAGGTATTGTTCGCAGTTGACGACGATCACGTCCTCGCGCCGCGAGAGCATCAGGAAGGCGCGTGCGAGTTCGGCTGCTCCGGTCTTCTTATGATGCCCGAAGGTCTCGCCGTCGGTCGCGAGCATCAGCGCCGCGCCCTCGGGCAGCGCGAGCGCGGTTGCCGCGATCCATTCGGACAGACGTGCGCCATCGTCGAGCCCTTCGCCGAACGAAATTGTGGCCGACATCTCGCGATCGAAGCGGAAGATCGCGACTTTGCGAGGGCCGCTTTGCCATTGGAACGGCCCGGCCGCGCGCGTGTCGGCGCCTTCGCCAGAAAATTTCCCCTGCTGGGGCGCGAGGATGATGAACTTCAGGCCCGCGTCGGCAACCGCTTCGAGCGTCGCTTCATCGACCGCGCATTCGGGCAGCCACATCCCGAGCGGGCGGCGGCCGAAGCGATAGAAGAAATCCTCGACACCCCACGCGATCTGCAAGTTGCGGCTGCGCGACGGGAGCAGCGGCAGAATCGAATGGTTGTAAGATTGCGAGATCGCGTTGCCGTAACCGCCGGTACGTTCGCGCGAGAGCAGGTCGCCGCGCAGCATCGCGCGGTACGCAGCTTTGCCGTGGGTCTGCAGCCATAGCGCGAGCGTCGGGCCGACGTCGAAGTTCATCGACTCGTAATTGTTAAATACGTGGACGACGGTGCCCTCCATCGTGTGCGCGTGGGCATTGGCGGTGTACGCCTCGGACAAAATCCGCTCGTTCCAGTTCGGAAACGGCGCGGCTCCCGGCTCGGGGCTGATAAGACCGGTCCACGGACTTTCGCGCGGCGGTTGATAGAAATGGCCGTGAATTATGACGTAACGAGGCTCATCCATTGTAGTGAATTATAGTCGAAACTTAGCGCGCGCGAACCAGTGCCAAACAGGCCACCAGCCGCGATAATCAACAGTCTTATTTCCGAAAATGCCGCCGCGACCGGCTCAAGAGGCCGCCGCGCGGAACGATCCGCGGATAGCAGGCTCGCCCTTTTGATTGAGCACGACCAGATCGCCTTCGACCAGCTTTTCGCCGTTCTTTTCGCTCTTGCCCGTGACCTTGCCGGTGCAGGTAACCACGTCGCCCGGCCATACCCGGGTCGCGAAGCGGACCTTGAAATTGCGCACGCTGCCGATACCGGCCCAATCCGTCAGCGCCTTCGAGAGCAGGCCCGCGGTGAACATCCCCTGCGCGAACACGGTCGGGATTCCGGCGGCCTCGACGAAGGTCTGATCGTAATGCAGCGGCACGAAATCGCCCGACGCACCCGCATAGCGGACAAAATCGGGCCGGGTCACGCCGCTGATCACGTACGCAGGAATTTCGTCGCCGACCTTGATACTTTCGAATTTGAGTTTTGCTGCCATAAATTTTTCTCCGATTTAAGACCGCGACGCGCGGTTCAGGCCTTTACCGCCTGTCCGGTTTCGATCAGCGTCGAGCGCGCGATCGCGACTTTCTCTCCGCGCTGATTGGTGTACTCGGTCTCGCTGACGAGCAGGGTCATCTTGCCGCCGCGGCCGCCTTCTTTCTCGAGCACGTCGGCGATCTTGCTGACGCCGGTCAGCACGTCGCCGACGAAGATCGGCTTGAGCAACTCGAACTCCTGCTCGCCGTGCAGGATTCGGCGCAGATCGAAGCCGCCGAAGCCGGGGTTCGAGGTGTCATCGGTCCAGAACGCGCTGGTCTGCAAAAAGGTGACGGGCACCGGAATACCGCCGAGCTGTTTCTTGGCGACTTCGGGGTCGAAATATTCCGCGCTCGGATCTTTAATCGCGCGCGCGAACTCGCGCACCTTGCTCCATTCGATGGGCATCTTGAACGGCTTGCCGGTGCGCCCAACGATACTCTTGTCGGCCATTTATTTTTTCCTCTCGATAACGGAATTCAGCTACGCTTTTGCCGTACCACGACCCGGTCCGACCCGACAAGCCCCGAACGTGCGCGGCTCTCGCGATCCGTCGCTCTCGAGGTATCCGCCGCTCTCGAGGTAAGAGATATCCGAAAGGAGGGTTTAAGATGGCGCAAGAGATCCATTTTGTCTGCCCAAAATGCGGCTGCGAGGAGATTGCCGAACTTTCATTATACGTAGTGGCGACTCCGATAACCAAATGGAGCGCGTCGGGCGAACCGCAGGAGTACGGCGACGCGGAGATCGATTGGGAAGCAGGCTATCCGTACGGGATTTTGTTCGACCGCAAGCCTGTACCCGAACTCATCCTGGAGTGCATGTACTGCGCCGCGCAGTTCGGGAAGCCTGATATTGAGGACTGCTTTGGCGACTGAGGATCGTCAGCTAGGAAACCTTAGGGTGTATGCTCGGCAAACTTGATCGAGCATTCGCTGGTATTCCGCGTCCGCGTCAATTCCGAGATCGTTCGCACGTTCAAGACGGGGAGCGGTGACGTTATCCACATAAAATGGGACGATCAGCACCGAGTCGTAGCCAATTACATGAGTTTGTCCGAGCGGACGGGTCGCAAGCGAACGGAACTTTTCGACCGCTTTGCGGGCATCGGCGGGTTCGTTTTCGCTGATTGCGTAATCAAACTCCTCCCAAAGGTGCAGATCGCCGGAACTGAGCTTCGAGACCACTTCAGAGTTGAACTTTGCTCGTTGCTTCTTATACTTTTTCGTCACGTTGTCGGCGATATTCAGAACGCGAGGTGCAACACCGATCATTACGGTCGCGACTAGCACCGCTTCAGACTTCGCGCGGTGCAAGACTTGAAGAACGTCATTGAGGTCGTCGTAGCGGCTGGTGGTGTTCCGATGCGCGGTCCAAACGGACTTATTCTCAACGCAGATCCGAAGCTTGTGTAAATCGGGTTTCCCTTTCGCGTTCGGCTCCCCAATGAATAGATCGATTGTGCGGCCTCGCGCGCCTGGGGTGCGCGCGTTGATCCACTCCTTAACGCGCCCCGAGGCGATGTCAGCGCGAATTGCTTCGCAACTCTCTCGAAGGTCTTGAGTGATTCGCCGACTTACTATATCGGAATGCAGTTGGCGGCGCTGGTTGTGATAGCGCTCTTTGATGATTCGATCGATAACGTCGTCGAACGCCGTCGTCATCTAGCAAACTCAAATGCGCGATTTAGGGGTGAGGCGGCACCGCGTCGGCCAGCAGATCGGGTCTGCACAGTTCTGGTGTCACCGGAACCGGCTGCGATTCGCATTGCCAGATCGGACGGCACCGGGAGCCGCTTCAAGGTGCTGCTCTGAAGGCGCAAAAAACCACTCGCGGCGCGTTGGCAATTTTTGAATAGCCAATCACGGGCTATCTCCGAATTGAGATAATCACATAACTCGCCTACCAGCTCAGGATTGTGCGGCACGATATAATATACTGAGTGCCGCGGGACGATCTGGCCATCGCGATCGGCCCAAAACTTTGGATGTGCGGTAATATCCTTGCACAGAATCTTCGGGCGCAAGATCTCGGACAGCGGTGGTGTCTCGTGGAATGCGTACCAAGGTTTTCTGGTCACGCAAGTGCGGCGCATCAGCGTCCGACGAATATCAGGCCGCTCCAGGTATCGGCCCAGAGACCCCAGAGCAACCTGCGCGAGCAAGCCCCCCCGGCCCGAATACGGGATCAACATCACCCGAGACGTTCGCAAGGAAGGATTGTTCGTTCCCAGTTCCCGTCCGGCAATAGTTGGGTAGCCAAACTTATTTAGCTGCGGAGTAATTTCCGTGATTCGCTTTACGAACACTTGGTCTGCGCCGGTCGCGACGCCCGCGCTTATTCGCGTGCAGAGCTCTGCGAGCGCGACTCCGCCCTCGTCTCTTGACCCTCCGCCGATGACCGATATCCATGAGACACCCCCCGTCGGTAGAGAGGTTCGCTTTGCGGAGCCGGTTCGTGAAATCACCACGGTATGTCGTGAATAGGGTCGCTTGGTCAATGTCGTAACTGTCGGATAGGTCACGAGCGGACCGAACGTCGCCTCATCGAGAAGGTTTATCTCTTCAACATCCCATTGCCTTATGATTTTTCGAAGCGGCCTGGCGGTCTCCACGTAAAGGAATTTTTCCGGAGTGATGAACACCAATCGCCCGCCTGCTCGCAGGCGGCGCAATGCCTGCTCAAAGAACAAGAGGTAGAGGTCGAATCTACCCTGCGCCGCGATATATCGAGACCTGTAGCGGGCTTTCTCGTCTTCGGACAGCTCCAAAATCGAAACGTACGGCGGGTTTCCGATGACAAAATCGAATTCCTCGTCCGAACCTCCGTCAAGGAAATCGCCGTAACGAATTTCAACCTCGCGCCGGCCAGCGAATTGGCGCCCCGCGACAATCACATGTCGCGGATTCGAATCAATTCCTACGATGTGCGGGATTGGGTTGCGGGTACGCTCGCACCATCGAAGCAGGCCTTCGACGAAGGCCCCGGTTCCACATCCCGGATCCAGAACCGTGGAGTCACGAGACGGACGCCGATCGCGAAAGAGACGGCTGACCATCAGATCAACCGTTTCGCCTGGCGTCGGAACAAATCCCTTCACGATCTTCCCCCCGTGGTCTGAATTATATTGCACGGCGTGAGACGTTTAGCGAGAGTGCACCGCCGGCGATTGCGGAGTAGCCGAGACGGGCGGCTCGCGGGCCGCCCCTACGAAAAATTACCGATCGTTGGCATTCGTAGGGGTGCGTCGAGACGCGCCCGTCTCTGCGTGTCCGCCAGTTCCACGATGTCTACAAATATTTGCGCAGGGCGGGAGTGGCTAGCGCGTCGGTTACGCGGCGCAGCGCGTCGGATTTGTCGCGATGCGCGATCAAGATCGCGTCGCCGGTATCTACCGCGATCAGATCATTCACGCCGAAGATTACCATCAGGCGCGAGTCGGAATGGGCGAGGATTCGCTCGGAATCCAGCGCGAGCACATTGCCGCGCGTTACGCTTGCGCCTTCGCCGCCGATTGCCTGGCGCAGCCCTTCCCACGAGCCGACATCGTGCCATCCGAAGCGCGCGCGCACGCCGAGCACGTTGCGGCTGCGCTCGATCACCTCGCGATCGAACGCGTCGAACTTTAGCTTCTTGTAGGCGCGCGCGAATTTCGCGC
>JBAPSR010000569.1:0-2847 GCA_049281755.1 Binataceae bacterium (SeqCode) | reverse complement strand
ATCGTTGTCGATCCCGCCGACTACGCCGCGATTGCCGACGAAATGGAAAAGAACGAGGGCGCGCTGAGCCTCGCGACGCGATGGCGCCTCGCGCGCAAGGCCTTCGCCCGCGTCGCAGCCTACGACTCGGCGATCGCCAATTGGCTCGGCGCCAACTCCGGCGAGGGCGAGCCCGCCGCGCTCGGCGAGACCTTCAGCCTGACCCTCGAGCGCGAGCAGAAGCTCCGCTACGGCGAGAATCCTCATCAGGAAGGCGCGCTCTACGGCAACTTCCACAAAATCGCGCAGCAACTCCACGGCAAGGAGCTCTCGTTCAACAACGTCTTCGACATCAGCTCGGCGGCGAACCTGATGCTCGAGTTCCAGAGCGAGCCGCAGGCCGTGGTCGCGATTCTCAAGCACAACACCCCGTGCGGCGTCGGAATTGGATCGACGCTCAAAGCCGCATGGGACAAGGCCTTCGCGACCGATCCCGATTCTCCGTTCGGTGGAATAATCATCTCGAACCGTCCGTGGGATATGGAATTCGCGCGCGCCGTCAATGAACTGTTCACCGAGGTGCTGATCGGTCCCGACTTCCCCGCCGAGGTGCTCGAGTTTCTGAAGAAGAATAAAAATCGCCGCCTGATGCGCTTTCATCCCGACGCGGTTCCGCGCGGCGAATTCGACCTCAAGAAAGTCGTCGGCGGCTTGCTGGTGCAGTCGCCGGACCTGTCGATCGAAGACCCGCGCAAAGGCAAAGTCGTCACCAAGCGCGCGCCCACTGACGCGGAGATGCGCGCGCTCGAATTCGGCATCAAGGTCTGCAAGCACATCAAGTCCAACGCGATCGCCTTCGTCGCCGAGGATCGCACGCTCGCGGTCGGCGGCGGCGCAACCTCGCGCATCGATCCGGTCTATGCCGCGCGCGAGAAAGCTGCGCGCCTCAAAGTCTCGCTCGAAGGCTCGGTGCTGGTCTCCGAAGCTCTCTTCCCGATGCCCGACGGCCCGACGCTCACGGCCGAAGCGGGCGCGACGGCGATCGCCCAACCGGGCGGCTCGATCCGCGACAAAGACGTGATCGCCGCGGCGGACAAGTACGGCCTCGCGATGGTCTTCACCGGAGTGCGGCACTTCCGCCATTAGGCCGCGATGAAAGTTCTCGTCATCGGACAGGGCGCGCGCGAACATGCGCTATGCTGGCGGCTGCATCAGAGCCAGTCGGTGTGGGGACTCTACTGCGCGCCCGGAAATCCGGGAATCAACCAGCTCGCCGAGCCGGTCGCGATCGCACCGGACAACTTCGCCGCGCTGATCGATTTTGTCCGCGAGAAAAAAATCGATCTGACGATCGTCGGCCCCGACGATCCGCTCGGCGCAGGAATCGTGGACGAGTTCCGGCGCGCCGGCCTTACGATCTTCGGACCGACCCGCGCCGCAGCGCAAATCGAGACCAGCAAGTCGTTCGCAAAATCCGTGATGGAGGCCGCCGGCGTGCGCACCGCCGCGTATCGCGCTTTCGATGACGCCGGCGCCGCGCGCGATTACGTTCGCGGCCTCGATCGCCCGGTGGTCGTTAAGGCCGACGGGCTCGCGCTCGGCAAGGGCGTCACCATCTGCCCCGATCGCGCCTCCGCGCTCGCGGCGATTGACGCCGCGATGACCGAAGCCAAGTTCGGCGCGGCGGGAAAGCGGATCGTGATCGAAGAATTTCTCGTTGGCGAGGAAGTTTCGTTCTTCGCGCTCTGCCACGGCGAAGACGCGATCGCGTTCGGCTCGTTCCAGGATCACAAACCGATCTTCGACGGCGACCGCGGCCCCAACACCGGCGGGATGGGCGCGTACTCGCCTCTTCCGCAATTCGGCGCCGATCTGGAAGAGCGCGCGATGCGCGAAGTCGTGCGCCCGGTCCTGCGCGAGATGGCCGCGCGCGGAACTCCGTTCACCGGCATGCTGTTCGCCGGTTTGATGATCGGTGCGGACGCGATCAGCGTGATCGAGTTCAACGCGCGTTTCGGCGATCCGGAAACCCAACCGATGATGATGCGCTTCGACGGCGACCTGGCCGCGACTCTGCTCGCCGCTGCCGAGGGCCGGATCGCCGACGCCGAGGTGCGCCTGTCGCCGCGCTTCGCCGTCACTGTGGTTCTCGCTTCGGGCGGCTATCCCGGCGACTATCGCAAAGGAATCGCGATCACCGGCGTTGAGAAAGTCGAAGGCGGCGCACCGTCGGAGCTCAAAGTCGATTGGGCGATGAAAAAGATTCGCGTCAAGGTTTTTCACGCCGGCACCGCGCTCAAAGATGGCGCGCTCGTAACCAACGGAGGCCGCGTACTCGCGGTGACCGCGATGGCGCCGGCGCTCGAGACCGCGGTCGCGGCGGCGTACCAGGTCGCCGACCTGATAGAGTTCGAGGGCAAGCAACTGCGCCGCGACATCGCACATTACGGGCTTGCCGCGCGAACCAGCGCCACCCGGAAATAAATTGGAAGGAGCACTTTAAGTTCTTGCCCGTCAGGAAGTCCGCCAACACCGCGCCTCCGGATCGTTCGAGCCTCGATGAAGCTATCGCTGCGCTGCGCACGGCCGAGCTGATCGTGTATCCGACCGAAACATTTTACGGCCTCGGCGCGGACCCGTTTTCATCCGCCGCGCTCGAGCTGCTGTTCGCCGCCAAGGGCCGCGACGCGGAAAAGACCGTCGCGCTGATTGCCGCCGACACCGATTCTGCCCTCGCCCTCGCGCGCGAGGTCTCTCCCATCGCGCGGCGTCTGGCGGACATGTTCTGGCCCGGAGCGTTGACCCTGGTGCTGCCCGCCCGTGCGGATTTGCCCGACGCGATCGTCGGAATCGGCGGCGGCGTGGGCG
>JBAPSR010000568.1:0-2040 GCA_049281755.1 Binataceae bacterium (SeqCode) | reverse complement strand
GTGCGGGCGCAAAGTTCGGGCCACCCGCGGCGGCAGCGCCGCGGCGCGTGATGCATTCGGCCAGATGATATAGCCAGTCGCGATCGACGCGCGCGTCGGCGTCGAGGAACGCGACGATCTCGCCACTCGCCGCGTCGATTCCGGCATTGCGCGCGCCACCGAGTCCGCGATGGTCCACGCGCACGACGCGCGCTCCCCCCTGCTCGGCGATCTGCGCGGTCGCGTCGGTCGAGCCGTCATCGACCACGATCGTTTCGTAGTTGGGATAGTTCTGGACCTTCACTGACGCGAGGCAGGCGCCAAGCGTCGCCGCGGCGTTATATGCCGCCACCACGATCGAGACGCGCGGAGCAGCCGCCAGCGCGGGCGGCAGCCCGCGGTTGAAAATCTCTGCGAGCGCGGCGAATGCCTGCTTGGGTTTGCGCTCGCGCGTGACCAGGCCGAACGCCCAATCGGCAATCTCGGCGCCGCCGGTATGCCATTCGTCGGTGAATGCGAACACGATAAAGCCCGACAGCCCGAGCTCGAAGGCCGCGCGCGCCTGCCATGAGAGGATCTCGGCCTGATGCGCTTCGCCCTCGCGAATCGTGTCCATCCCGGTTTCGCTCAGGATGAGCGG
Source organism: Binataceae bacterium (SeqCode) (assembly GCA_049281755.1). Taxonomy (GTDB): domain Bacteria; phylum Desulfobacterota; class Binatia; order Binatales; family Binataceae; genus JBARDN01. Next base: position 1,421 of record JBAPSR010000568.1, on the reverse strand, counting down.
CCGATCGCCGGTGCTCGAGAGCAAGTGAGTCAGGTAGCGGCGATAGTCAGTTTCTTTGTGCAGATATACATTGAATGAAACTATATCGAGAAAACTCAGATCGAGATATTCCGCCGATGGATAATTCGAGTAGGTAAAGAGTCCCTCGGGATCGCTCTGTTTGCCGATATCGTAGAGTTCGCCCAGGAAGCGGCTGACCGCCGCCGGCCCGTGCCATCGTACGATATCCGAGCGCACCTCGTTGCCCAGGCTGTAGGCCGCGATCGTCGCGCCAAATTTGCGCAGCGCGATTACGTCCTTGCGAATCGTCTCGCGGATCTCGCGCGTCATCCTGGGCGAGTCGAGAAATGCCATGTGGAACGGCCACGGTATTCCGATCATCAACCGCAGTTCTGCGCGCGCCGCCTCTTCGATCATCCACTCGGGCGGCGGCACGTAGCAGCGCAGCAGATTGGCCCCCAGCTCGCGCATCAGCGCGAAATCCGCGCGCACCCGATCCGGCTCCGGATAGCGCTCGCCGCTCGAGTTCGGCGCGAACGGCCCGTAGGAGACGCCGCGCGCGAAAAATTTGCGCTCGCCGTCGAAGAGGTATTTCCCGCGTCCACTCAGCCGAGCCATGACCGATGAGCTAAGCGCAATCGCTGATCTCGCGCAACGCGGCGCTTGACGCGGGCGATCGGCGCGTGCCGTCACGCGAGTAACGAAAAATCCTGCTTGACTGAATGGCGCCCGCGCCGCGACAATCCTTGCGATGCGCCGAAAATTCCGCCTCCGCCGAGCCATCCTCGCGTGAGCGCCGAGCGTTGGTTCGAGATCGCCGCCGCGCAGGTGCAGTCGCGCGTCGGACGCCACTCCTATGCTCTGCGCGCATGGCGATTGGTCAACGCGGCGGTCGAAAACTTTCTCGGCAACAATGATCTGCTGCGCGCCGCGGCACTGACCTATACCGTCGCGCTGTCAATCGTCCCGATCCTCGCGCTCGGATTTTCCGCGCTCAAGGGCTTGGGCGCCGCGGACCAGATGCGTCCGCTGATCGACAAATATCTTGCGCTCGGCTCGAGCGGCACCGGCGAGCAACTGATGAGCTATGTGCAAAACGTCAACGCCGCGGCGCTGGGCACCGCCGGCGCGGCGTTTCTGGTTGTGACCGTCATCTCGACGCTTAGCACTATCGAACAGGCTTTCAATGAGATCTTCCGGGTGGCGAAGAGCCGCAGCTACCTGCGCAAGTTCTCCGACTATCTGAGCGTGCTGTTCACGGTGCCGCTGATGATCGCTGCTGCCCTGGCGGTGACGGCGGTGGTGTCAGTGCGCGTCTCGGCGCTGCCGATACTTACTACCCTCGCCCCGTATTTTTTCGTGTGGGGCGCGTTCTTTTTTCTGTACACGTTCTTTCCTTACACCCGGGTCAGACTCGGTCC
>JBAPSR010000567.1:0-2486 GCA_049281755.1 Binataceae bacterium (SeqCode) | reverse complement strand
GCGTGAGAATCACCGCTCCGGGCGTGAAACGCCGGTACATGGGCACGTATGGTCCGCGGCGCGGCGATGGACCGTTGTAAACTCCAGCACCGTCGCCGAGCCAGAACACTCCCAGCGCGCGCAAGTCTTCGGGTGAGAGCGGCGGGCCGGCGCACGGATCGCACCAGCTCATGTTCCACACGTACTCGGTGAAGACGGCGCGGTTATCGTTCAGCGCTACCTGATGATTGAACATCGCCTTGTAAAAATCGCCAAAGTTGTCGCGCACGTGATCGGGAATATCGATCGCGGTTGGAAGCTTCACCGTGCGATAGTTGATCGTCTCGACGCGTCCCTGCTCGGTCAGCATGTAGATGATCAAATCCTGAGGACCCTGCGCGTTTATCATTCCAAGGCGAATCGGCAGCATGAATTTCGGCGACTCGAAAGCGAATTGAAGTGGGCGCAGATATGACAGGCCGGTGCGCTTCTGTTCCGTCAGATTTACCTTCGCGACAAAGAACTTCATGCCCTGGCGGATGTAGGGTTCGAGCGCGCGGCTCGCTCCGGCTGGAATTTTGTAGCCCTGCTCGACCAGCCAGGTCTCGAGGCCGCCTGACTGCTTGGCCGACAGGATCACGATGTCGTACTCGCCCACCGTGTATTCGCTCTCGATCGTGACGCCCAGAGCTTTCGCACTCCTGCGTGACGCGGTCGCGGTGGCCGCTGCGCCAACTCCGGCCATGCGCTGCATGGTCGTCGGAGCGATCAGCTCGCACGGGTCGGAATCGTGATACTCGACCAGGCGCGGCGAGCTGTAGGCGTCGAGTTTTGAAAACAGCGCGCGGTCGCCGACATGCACCTGCCCCTTTCCAAGCACGGTCGGCACCGGCACCACCAGCGCGAATTCATCGAGCGGACCTGCGTAGTCGTTCATCAGGCTGATAATCGTGCGATCACCATTGCGCACGATCGCGACCTGCGAGGCGTGGTTGTACAGCCCCGCGTCAGCCTTGCCGACATAGAAGCCGCAGAATGCGTGCGCGCTACGCGGCAGCGCGGTCGCGGCGACGGCGATGATCGAGAGCGCGGTGATGATGCGCGCGGCCATTTTCAGATTCATGAGAGCCTCCGCTTGAGTTCCATTCAAATTTCGGTGCGGGAAAAAAGCGGTCCCACGCGGGCACCGCGAATGAAGCGCAGAACAGTGCCCAGATGAGCGAGTTCTGCGCGTAGAGACCGAATTGAAGCGCCAGTGCGATCGCGACAACCACGGCGGCGTGCGCTATTCGTCCACGCCGCGAGTTGGGGCTGGTCATCGGATCGGAAATCATGAAGAACGCGAACAGCAGCAGAGCGCCGCTGTCCAACTGATGCGTCCAGACCGCGAAGCGGTAACCGAACCACGCGTCGCGCGCCGCGATCGCACTCAGGTACATCGCCAGGAATCCCCAACTGATATCGCCGCGCTCAGCGCGCCGCGTCACAATCGCGCCGAGCACGAGAAACCATCCGGCGTACGCGACCTCCTGTCCCCATTGGCCGGCAGATACCCAAGTACCGGGCAGTACGACGATCGCGGCGATCACGCCCAGCATCGCGGGGTTGAACAGATGCTTTCCGCGCACGCGGAAGATCGATTTCGCCGCGATAGCCGCGGCGGCGGCGATCGGATGCGCGTAGAGATTGTCGGCGCGCAGCAGCAGGGCGATCCCGAGCGCGGTTATGATCGCGCTGCGCAGCGAGCGCGATTTCGGCGGATTCCATCGCCATGAAATACGCTGCGTGAGAATCGCCGCAGTGAAGGTCAGAATGATCTGCGCGCGGAGCAAGCTGAAGTCGCGCAGAAATACTCCGGCCGCTAGCAGGCAGCCTAGAGACGCGACCTGAAAGATGCGCGGGTCCGCAAATGGGCCCGCGAGCGCGCCTGCAACGCGAGCGAAGCGATCGCGAATGAGCGAGATCCGCGGCGCGGATCGCGCGGAGATAACCTCAGACGAAAGACTGGCGGCGTCCATCGAGTCGTGCTCCTCGACTCTTTGAACGCACGGGCGGAGTTTTCTTGCAGGAATTTTTTGCGATCGCGAAGATTCGGGTGCCTGGGGGGAAGGTTACCGATTCGTGTTTTAGTGTCTTAGTGGCAGCCTGGTGCCTTGGTGTTTGAGTTCGATTCGGGTGAGCGCTACCGGCGCGACCAGGTCGCGCCGGCGTCAGAGGTCACGTAGCGATTGCCGGATGCGTCGATAGCGATTGCGTCGTCAGAGCTGCTCGCCTTTATGGCGCGGAGATCGGCGGCGACCGGTGATGATACCTGCGACCAATGCGCGCCGCCGTCGGTCGTGCGCAGGATCGTGCCCGCCTTCCCGACGATCCAGCACACGCGCGCGGAGACCGCCGCTCCCGCAGTCAGGTCCGCGGTCACTCCGCTCGATTGCGAGCTGACTGCGCCGGTGGGATCGACATGGAAGATCGCGCCGTCGCGCCCGATCGCCCACGACGACGACCGG
>JBAPSR010000566.1:0-4140 GCA_049281755.1 Binataceae bacterium (SeqCode) | reverse complement strand
ATTCCGCGCCGGGCCGCGCGCGCGATTATCCCGGCGCCGGCCGACGGCGCGCGACCGCGCTGCTGATTGCCGGGGTGATCACTGGAACCGTTGTCACCGCGCTTGTCATGACTCGAATCGCGCGCCGTCCAGGATCTCAGGAACGACCTCAGGAACTCGCGGCGGCCGCGCCGGTGGCCGCTCCTGCAGCCGAACCGCTCGGAGCGCTTATCAAACGGGTGCGCCCCGCCGTGGTGACGCTCGAAATCTACGACGCCCGCGGCAAAGAGATCGGTTTCGGGAGCGGATTTTTCATCAACCGCAACGGCGAGATACTGACCAATCATCACGTGATCGAAGGCGCGTCCTCGGTCAAGGCGCGCACCGCCGACGGCGCGACGCATCCGGTGCAGGTGGTTCTGGCCGACGACAAGGACGCCGATCTGGCCAAGCTCCTGGCTTTCGTTGACCGCGACGCGCCGTATTTGAAAATCGCCGCGCAGCGCCCGCAAGTCGGCGATAGCGTGATCGTCGTCGGAAGCCCGATGGGGCTCGAGGAAACCATCACCCAGGGAATCGTCTCGGCGGTTCCCGAGCAGCGCGACGACCAGAGCGATCTGGTTCCCGCCACTTTGCAGATCACGGCCGCGATCTCGGAAGGTTCCAGCGGCGGCCCGGTGCTCAACGCCAGCGGCGAGGTGATCGGCGTTGCGACCGCGTTCATGCGTGACGGCGAAAACCTTAGCTTCGCGGTGCCGCTCGAAAGAATTCTCGCCCTTGGGCGTCATCAGCCGCGGACCTTCGCGCAATGGCATCTGCCGCGTCGCACACCCGACTCGAACGACCTCTATGTTGACGGGATGGCGTCGTGGCGGCTGCAGGATTGCGACACAGGACTGGATTATTTCAAGCGCGCGCTCGAGCGCGACCCCGCATTCGCCGAAGCGTGGTGGGGCAGGGGGCTATGCCTGAGCGACGACGGGCGCGCGGGCGACGCGATCGGCGCCTTCGATCATGCGGTGCGTCTCAAGCCGGACTTCGCGCATGCGCACTACGACTTGGGCGTCGCCTACGCCGACCAAGGCCGCCGCGATCTGGCGACGCACGAGTATGTAGTGCTGAAAACGCTTTCGCCCGAGCTGGCGCTGAGGCTCCAGGACTATATCGCGCAGGACAGCACCGCCGACCTGCCTGCGCATCCGACCACCGCCGCCAAACGCCGCTGAGCCGGGTTCCCGAATTCTAGAGGTTGGGGCCGCCGGTTGTCGTGGATGCCGTCGGCGCCGCGGCTGGCGAGGCTGCTCCTTCTGGAACTGGCAGTGGTTGAGCCGGACCCCATAGCTTCTGGATCAGGCTGTGCCCGTACGCCATCGCTTCCTGCGGACGGCCGTGCAGATTCGCGGTCGCGGGCGCTTCGGTCTGGACGATAGCCTCGCCAACTCCTTCGCGCTCAAACGGACGCCGCACGTCGAGCGGCGCGGGCTCGACCGCCTGGCCGACATCGATCGGCTGCTCGCCAGCCACCACCACTCCTGCCTTCAGGACCACGCCGCGCTCGGCGCGCAAGTCGTAAACTCCCGGCGGCAGATCGACGGAATAGGTGCCGTCGTTGCCGGTCGGTGCGATGAACATGTCGTGGGAGATGCGATTTTCGAAGTGAAGCTGGCGCTGATTGGCGGGCCTGCCGCCGCGATAGACGAAGCTGCCGGTCACCACGGCTGCGTTCGCGCCGGGCACGGCAATCGCCGCGGCCGCGAGGATCGAGAGCGCCAACAGTCCGGAGGTTTTCAGTTTCGCACGCATCGGATTCTTCCTTGATACTCGATTTGACGGCGGCTTCGCGCCTATGCTTATCAAAATTCTTAAGCGAGGAAAGCATGGACCGAACCACAATCTATCACAACCCGAAGTGCGGAAACTCGCGCGGCGCGATTGCCCGGATGACCGAGCGCGGGATTGATTTCGAAACTATCGAGTATCTGAAGACCCCGCTCGATCGCGCTGGACTGGAGCGGGTCCTCGCGATGGTCGAAAATCCGCCCGCGGACCTGGTGCGCAAGGACAAGCGCTTCGAGGAGCTCAAACTGAAGCCCGAAAGCTACACGACCCGCGAGCAGGTGATCGCGCTATTGCTGAAGCATCCTGAGCTGATGCAGCGCCCGGTCGTCGTGCGCGGCGGGCGCGCGGTGATTGCGCGTCCGCCCGAGAAGCTCGACGCGCTGTTCTAGAACGGGGCTAGGCGACCTTCTGGACTTTGCCGCTGCGGATGCATCGGGTGCAGACGCGGATTCGCATCACGCCGCCGCCGATCTTTGCGCGAACCTCCTGCAGGTTCGGCTCCCATCGCCGCTTGGTCTTGTTGTTGGCGTGGCTGACGTTATTTCCGACCGACGGCTGCTTGCCGCAAAGTGCGCATTGTCGCATTGGTTTGTCTCTCTGATGAAATCCAGCGCTGAAGTCGAACGCCCTAGGGTAGCCCGACCTGCGGCCTGGTGAAAGAGGGTGCAAAGCTCGCGCGCAGCAGCGCCTGCCCCGCGGGTTCGGCGGTCAAGAGCGCGCCGGCGTCGCATCGGCACCGCAGACTCATCAGCCACGCGGCCTTGCCCAGCGACGTCGCGTACTGATCGAGCGCGGTCTTGAGGCCGTCTGCGGCCTTCTTGTCCTGGATCGATACGTCCTTGTCGCTCAACACCACCTGGTCGGGCGCCGAGCCGGTCGCGTCGAACATCATCTGGGACAGCATCGCGATAAACGCGGTCTGATCGAGTCCGGGCACGTCGCTCATAAGGAGCTGGCGATAGGCCGCGTCGGCGCGAGTATCGGTCTGCGTCGCGAGCGCGCGGCGCACCTGCTCGCCGCGCGACGGCTCGGCGGTCGGCTCCTTCTGGTACTGAGACAGGATCGTGGATGCGGAGCCGATGTTCCCGCCCGCGATCGCGCCGAGCGTGCGGCCGAGCAGCGCCTGCGCTTTCGCGCGCCGCATCTTCTCCTGCGCGTCGGCCATCATCCTGCGCACTTCAGGATTATCCACCCCGGCGGCTTTGAACACCGCAAGCGCAGTATCCGGGTCGCCGCGGTTGACGAGGGCCTGGGCGCATTCGAGCAGGTTGAGCGGCTGTGTCGCGCCGAGAGTCGAGGTCGACAGATACAGCTTGGTGGCCGCCACCAGCTTCGCTTCGACTCGCACCTGGATCGATTCGTATGCTTGCCAGGTGCTGCTCGAGATAAGCCGCTGGCCGCTGGTGCGCTCGAACAGGAACTGCGCCGGAATCGAAAGAATCGCGGCCGGTCCGCTGATGATCGTTTCGCTATCGGTGAAGGTGAAGGTGTGCCGGTCTTCGGCCAGGGTCGAAAGATTGAGCGTCCAGATCTGGTACGAGCCGGTGAACTTGGCCTCCGAGCCGGTCTGCACGACCTTGAACGAGTCGGTCGGCAGGCTGACCACGATCACGGCGTCGAGCCTGTCGTCCAGCTCTCCGGCGACGAAGCGCTTTACGCATGCGTCAACGTCGCCGGGCGGTTGAATCGGCACCGCGGTCACGTTCGGCATCGCGCCAACCAGCTTCTCGATATCGTTTTCAGCCTGGGGCGAAATCGGGCCGAGTGCTCCGACGCCGATCTTGACGTCGGCGATCGCGGGAGTTGCGGCGGTGAGTATCTGTAACGCTGCTGCCGCGAGCGCGAGTATCAATGTGATCGAGAATTTGCGTGTCATCGGTGAAACGCTCCCTTGCGAGACCCGCCAAGCTATCCTGAGTGCGTGTCGAAGTTCAATTTTTTTGGCCTCGCGCGCGCGGAGCCGCTTGAGTATCCGGTGCAAAAGCCGCATTGTCTAGCAGGACTCATCCCCTTTCAATGACGGTCGTGGTGCGATGGCTGAGCGACTGATCCACATCCTGCCCGAACAGGTTGCGAGCCAGATTGCGGCTGGAGAGGTCGTCGAGCGGCCGGCGTCCGCGGTCAAGGAGCTGGTCGAGAACTCGCTCGACGCGGGTGCGGGCAGGATCGATATCACGATCGAGCGCGGCGGATGCGCGCGCTTCGCGGTCGCGGACGACGGATGCGGAATGAGCCGCGAGGACGCGATTCTGGCGCTGCGCCGCCATGCGACCTCGAAGATTCGCAGCGCCGCCGACCTGGTGGCGATCCGCACGCTCGGCT
>JBAPSR010000565.1:0-3533 GCA_049281755.1 Binataceae bacterium (SeqCode) | reverse complement strand
GGGTTGCGAGGCTCAGCGCGCCCTGGTTCTTTTCCATCTCGTCCGCAATCGAGGCGTAGTCGGCGGGATCGACGACGATCGCGACATCCGGATAATTCTTGGCGGCCGCGCGCACCAGAGTCGGACCGCCGATATCGATATTCTCGATCGCTTCGTCGCGCGTGACGCCGGGCTTCGCGACCGTACTCTCGAACGGATAGAAATTGACGACCACCAGATCGATCGGCTCGATTCCGTGATCCTTCATCTGTTTTTGATGGCTGGGTTCGGAGCGCCGTCCGAGAATTCCGCCGTGAATTTTCGGATGCAGAGTCTTCACGCGTCCGTCGAGCATCTCGGGAAATCCGGTGAACTCTTCGACCGCCTTGACCCGCACGCCCGCAGCCTCGAGCGCGGCCTTGGTGCCTCCGGTCGAGACGAGCTCGACGCCGCGGTGCGCGAGCGAGCGCGCGAAATCCGCGAGACCGCCCTTGTCGGATACGCCGAGCAGCGCGCGCCGTATGATAATCTTGTCGCTATCCATTTCGCTTGAGCCCTTCCAAAAAATTATCCGCGGCAGATTCGCGGTACGCGCTTGCCGACAGTGCAGAGCATTTCATAGGAGATGGTTTGCGCCAGCCGCGCGACGTCGTTGACGCTGATTGCCGCCTCGCCGTTCGCATCCTCGCGGCTTTGGCCCCACAATATCACCTCGTCGCCGACCGCGGCTCCGGCCACGTCGGTAAGATCGATCGTGGTCAAGTCCATCGAGACTGCGCCGACCACCGGCGCGCGTGCGCCGCGCACCAGAACCTCGCCGCCGTGCTGGAGTCCGCGGCGATAACCGTCGGCGTAACCGACGGGCAGCACGCCGATCACGCTTTCGCGCGGAGTGACAAATGTATGCCCATAGCCGACGCCGCTGCCGGCAGGGACGCGCTTGGTCTGCATCAGGCGGGTCTTGAACGTCATGACCGGCCGCAACTCGACGCGCTCGCGGACCGCGGCGACGGGAGGCAGGCCATAGATCGCGAGGCCGGGGCGGACCAGGTTGAAATGCGAATCGTCGCGCAGGACGAGCGCGGCGGAATTTGCGACGTGCGCGATCGGCGCGAAGCCCGCGGCGCGCAAGGTCTCGAGCGCGGCGCGGAACACGCCCAGTTGCCGGTCGGTGATCGGACTCGCGGGATCTCCGGCGTTCGCGAGCAGGGTGCACAGGCCTTCGAGATGCAGCGACGGCGCCGAGCGCATCGCGTCGATAAGCGCGGGCAACTCGGCGGGCAACACGCCGAGGCGGCTTGCGCCGGTGTCGATCTTCAGATGGATCGGAAAGCGCGCATGCGTGGCCGAGGCGGCGGCCTCGAGCGGCGCAATCAGAGCCGAATCGAAAACGAACGGCGTGAGCCCCAACTCGACAAACTCGTGCGCCTGCGCGGCAAAGAAACCGGCCTGCAGAAAAATCCGCGCGGTGATTCCCGCGCGGCGCAGCTCGCGCGCCTCGTCGATCGTGGCAACCCCGAAATTGCGGCATCCTTCAGCGCCGAGCGTGCGCGCGACCGTCACCGCGCCGTGCCCGTAGCCGTCCGCCTTGACCACCACCATCAGCTCGCCGTGCGCGGCGACCGCGCGCAGCGCATGGTAGTTCGAGCGCAGCGCAGCGAGATCGATCTCCGCGATAGTAGGGCGCTGTTCCTCGGAGTTCATCGCTATCGGCATTCACGCAGTGTTGATCGGTGAAACAACTTCCGGTGACTAAGTATCGCGCCGCGTGGGGATCGCAGAATTTACGTCCGTTGTGAAGGCGCAATCAGATAACCATCCGCCGAACGGACAGTCAATGAAACCGCGCCGGGGCTGTGGATTTAAGCGCATGGCGCGCCCGCGTTGTGGACGGTTTTTCTCCGCGGCGTGCGATGCTATAAGAAACTCAGGCTGGGGGCGCGCGTGGCACGCGCTGAGAACTCTCGCAAGAGGGAACCCCTCGAACCTGATCCGGATCATGCCGGCGTAGGGAAGCCCGCAAGGACCGAACGATCGCAGTTCGGCCGAAAGCCGCTTCCCCGGGTGCCCGGAGGGCGGCTTTCTTCGATGCCCGAGGCGACAATCACAATCACGCTCAATGGCGAGGCGCGCACGATCGACGGCGACGCGCATCTTGGCGCGCTGATCGCGGAGCTCAAGATGCGTCCGCAGCGGATCGCGGTCGAGATCAATCGGCAAGTGGTGCCGAAATCGGACTATGCGGCCACGATTCTGCGCGCGGGCGATGAGGTCGAAATAATCAATTTCGTCGGAGGCGGATGATCGCCACTGGTCATCAACTCCGGCGCGTGAGGTAACACCGTGGATACTCCCCTGGAACTTGGCGGCAGGAAATTCAGCTCGCGGCTGATCGTCGGAACCGGCAAATACAAAGACTTTGCCGAGACGCGGCGCGCAGTCGAGGAAAGCGGCGCCGAGATCGTCACGGTCGCGGTGCGGCGGGTGAATATCACCGATCGCAAGTCGGAAAACCTGCTCGACTACCTCGACCCCAAGCGCTTCCAGATTTTGCCCAACACCGCCGGATGCTACACCGCCGAGGAAGCGGTGCGCACGTGCAGGCTCGCGCGCGAAGTCGGCGTCGGCGACATGGTGAAGCTCGAAGTTATCGGCGATCAGAAGACGCTTTTTCCCGATGTGCCGGCCACAATCGAAGCGGCGAAAATTCTAGTCAAGGAAGGCTTCAAAGTGCTGCCCTACGTCACCGACGATCCTGTCACTTGCCTGCGGCTTGCGGAACTCGGATGCGCGGCGGTGATGCCGCTGGCGGCGCCGATCGGTTCGGGCCTCGGCATCCGCAATCCATACAACCTCGCGATCATTATTGAGCAGGCGAAGGTGCCGGTGATTGTCGATGCGGGCGTGGGCACGGCTTCGGACGCGGCGTACGCAATGGAGCTCGGATGCGACGCGATCCTCATGAACACGGCGATCGCGGGAGCAAGGGATCCGCTCGCGATGGCGCGCGCGATGAAGCTCGCGGTCGAAGCGGGCCGCCTGGCTTATGGGGCGGGGCGGATCGAGCGCAGGCTCTATGCGACCGCATCGAGTCCGATCACCGGGATGATCCAGTGACACAGTGCGGCGCGCCGAATTTCTTTTCTACCTGATAACCGACCGCAACGCGGTGCGCGCCGGCACGCTGGTCGATACGTGCGCGGCAGCGCTCTCCGTCGCTCCGCGCGGCGCGGTCGCGCTGCAGGTGCGCGAAAAGGATTTGTCCGCGCGCGAGCTCTACCGGCTCGCGCTCGAATTGCGCGAGGTCTGCTCGCGCTATGGCGCGCCGATGATCGTGAACGATCGCGTCGATATAGCGCTCGCCGTGCGCGCCGACGGAGTGCATCTGCCATTCGACTCGATCGGAGTAGCGATGGCGCGGCAGCTCGTCGGTCCGGACCTGCTGATCGGAGCGTCCAGCCATTCGCCGCCCGATGTCGCGTCGGCCGCGCGCGAGGGCGCTGACTTCGTCGTGTTCGGTCCGGTCTTCGATCCGATCTCGAAGGGCGCCGACC
>JBAPSR010000564.1:0-1901 GCA_049281755.1 Binataceae bacterium (SeqCode) | reverse complement strand
TTTCTCTAATCGCGCGGCGCCGCGCGCCGCGCTGAATTAGGTCCCTCACCTAACCTCTCCCTTTCAGGGCGAGGAATCAGACAGGGGGCGGGGGAGAATAGCTACGCCAGCATGCGATGGGTTGGCGCGGTCAGGTCCGCTACTGACACGCCATGCGGGCAGGCGCCTGCGCAGGGTTTGGCCGTGCACGACAGACACGCGGCGGCGTTGCTCGCGAGGATAGCGTACTCGGCGCGAGCGAGCCGCATGTCGCCGTAGTCCTTCGCGTACATCCGCGTGCGCATCACGTCCGCGATTGGCACGCCGTTGGGGCACGAGCTCTCGCATGCGTCGCAGGCGTGGCGGCAATACGATGTCCCGTTGATCTGCGCGTAGCGCCGGAGCAGCGGCATGTCGCCCGCCGCGGTGGCGCGCCATCCGGACGCGCCCAGGTATTCGTCGATGATCTCATTGCTGGTCATCGAGACAATCAGCGCATTCACATTGGGATTCGACAGCACCCACCGAAACGCCGCCGGCGCGAACGACGCACCGTCTTTCTCGTAGGGCCGCATGTCGTTCAGCCGCGCGCCCATCAGCGTCTTCATCACCACGACGCCGACGCCCTTGCTATGCGCCTTGTCCAGCACGCGCGGCAGATCCGGCTGGCGCGCGACGAAATCAAATCCGCCGAAGAAGCGCTGGTAGAAGCGCGGGTCCTGTCCGAAATTGTACGCCGCCAGGATCACGTCAACCTGGTTATTGTCGATCGCGTAGTCAAGGCATTCGATCAAATGGCCCGCGTGGCCGGACATCCCGACGTTACGGATCTTTCCCTGCTTGCGCGCGTCGGCGACAAATTCATGCCATTCGGGGTTCTTCAGCCGTTCGACGTTGTTGACCGCGTGATTGAAGTAAACGTCCACATAGTCAGTCTGCAGACTCTTAAGACTCCCTTCGAGCGCGCTCATCATCTGCGTACGCGGACTATCGGGCTCGGTAATCACTTTCGAGGTCAAATATACTTTGTCGCGCTTGCCTTTGAGCGCGTTGCCGATCGTGATCTCAGATTCGCCGCCGCCGTACTCGTTGGCGGAATCGAAGTAGTTAATCCCGGCGTCGAACGCGTGGCGGACGATATCTTCCTCGCCGGCGCGAAGCCGGCTCGAACCGAACGAGATGTCGGAGATTTTCATGCCGGTGCGTCCGAGCGGTACGTAGCGCCGTACTTCAGGCGGCCCGAGCGGGGGAGTGCTGGCTTCAGCAGCGGACGCAAACGGGGCCAGCGCGATGCCGATGCCTGCGACCGCGCCACGCTTGAAGAACTCACGCCGATCGAATCTGTTCTCGGGCCGTTCGGTCCTCATCGATACACCTCCGCCGGGTGATGCCTGATCGTAACCGCGCGTGCGGCCTGGGGCAATCACGTTTCGTAATGTATGAAGCGCACTATCTATTGTACAATCCCAGGTGATGAATGATCCCGGCCTGGTTCGGATTGTCGCCGAGAAGATCGCGCCGCTTGCGATTTTCAATGACCTTGCTCCCGCGGTCCGCGACTCGATTTGCGCGCAGCTCGAATGGCTAAGCCTGCCCGGAGGATGGACTTTGTTCGAAGCGGGGGAGGCCGGTGACGCGATGTTTATCGTGCTCTCCGGACGCCTGGTCGTGATCGCGAACACTGCCGAAGATGGCGCGCACGTCATCGCGCAGATCGGCGCCGGCGAGACGGTGGGCGAGATGGCGATGCTCTCGGGCGAGGTGCGCTCCGCGCGGGTCGAGGCGCTGCGCGATACGGAGCTTCTGCGGATGCCGAAGCGCGCGTTCGACCAGTTGATCGATTCGAGTCCTTCCGCGATGCGCTTCATGAACGGACTGCTGGTGAGCCGCCTGCGCAACACCTCGCGCCGGCCGGCCAGCGC
>JBAPSR010000563.1:0-3595 GCA_049281755.1 Binataceae bacterium (SeqCode) | reverse complement strand
CCGCAAAGGTGGACATCTCGCGCGCCAAGTGCGCGCCGCCGCATCGAGGGCATTGCGCGCCGTCGTCGCCGCGGCCCGGCCGCGCGAAGCTCTCGAACGAACGGTCGCAATCGGTGCAGCGATATTCGTAGATCGGCACGATAGTTATTCCTCGGCCGGCTGCGCGTACTCGACCAACACGCCGCGCGTCGCCTTGGGGTGCAAAAAGCAGATCATCCCGGCCAGCCCGGCGCGCGGCTTCTGATCGATCAACTGGATGCCCTTCGCTTTCGCTCCGTCGAGCTCGCGCTCGACGTCGTCGGTCTCGAAGCACACGTGATGCAGTCCGCCGCCGCGGCGGGCGAGGAACTTCGCGACACCGCCGTCCGGATTTATCGGCTCGAGCAACTCGATCTCGCTCTCGCCGACCTTGAGCAGGGCTGCACGTACGCCCTGCTCTTCGATGGTCGCGCTTTTGGTCAAGCGAAGTCCAAGAGTATCACGCCAGAAGCGGAGACCCGCGTCCAGGTTCGGCACGACTACGCCCACATGATGAATCCGCTTGAGCATCGTGCCTCGCTATTTCTGCAGACAAATCTTCTTCTGCAGCTTGTCCCATCGCGAGAGCATCTCGTTCGAGCCGAGCGTCGGATGCTCGGAGCGCGTCGACGCGAGCTTGTTGCACGCACCGGAGATATTGCCCTGCGCCGCATAGATCACCGCGATCTGATACTTGGCCTCGTACCACAGCGGGTCGGACTCCGCCGCCGTGCTTTCGACGTTGGTCCACAAGGTGACCGCGTCTTTCATATCGCCCTTAGCCTGCGCGATACGCGCCAGACCGGCGTTGGCGTCGGGCGACGCGGCGTCGGCCTTTACCACCTGGTCGAAAATGGTCTTGGCCTTATCGACATTGTTCTGCGCGATATACGCCTGCCCCAGAATCGACAGCGTACCGGTCAGGTTCTTGGCCGGAGTCTTGCCCGACATAACCTGATCCTCGAAGAAATCGTACGCGGTCTGCGTGAGCTTGGCGTTGGCGATGTAGACCTTCTGGTCGCCCTTGGCCTGCGCTTCCTGCGCGGCGTGCCAGAAGTCCAACCCCAACTCCTTGACGAAGTCGGTGTTGGGGTTTTTCATCGTCTTGTATCTTGCGACCACGGCCTGCACATCTTTCTGCACGTCGTCGTAGCGGCCAAGCTGGTCGAGCGCCGTGATGCGCCATTCCTGCACGTCGCTGAACTTGTCGCTCATCGCAGGATATTGCATTTCGTAGTTCGTCAGCAGATCGGCGATCTGCTTGGGATCGGCGTTCTTCTGGCCCTGGATGAGACCTGCGAGCATATAGATCGCGCGGCCCTTGGTTTCGTGGATGAACTTCTTCTGCGCGGCGCTGCCGGCGGTACGCTCGGCCTCCGGCTCCATCCTGATCGTATCTTGCAGATCCTTGACCGTCTGCGCGCGGAGCTGATCCATGTTGACCGGCGGCGCGTTCTTGTCGCTCTTGTTGCCCGCGGCGGCCAGCGCCTGGTAGTCGCACTCGGCCGAGTTGTACTTCGCGGTGAAGCTGTACTCGTTGTTGCCGGTTACCTGCTGATACATCTTCGAGGCGTCCAGGAAGTTGCCTTGGCGCTGCAAGCGCTCGGCCAGGCGAAAGCGCATCTCGGGCGCATATTCGCCGCCGGAGTATTTCGAGACATAATCGGTCGCGGCCTTAACCCATTGGTCTTCGAGCTGGGTGTTCTTCATCCCGCTCGTCTCCCACTGGCCGCGGGGAAGCTTGTACTTCATGTAGGCGGCCCATTGCGCATCAGCGCCGCCGGCATGCTCGACGTCGGTCAGGAGCTGCTCGACCTGATCGAAGCGCTTTTCGTTGAAGTAGATATCGGCCGCGTAGCGATAGCCCTTGGCGTATTTCGAGCTGCCGCGCGCCGCATCGACGTAATACTTGGCCGCGCCGGCCTGATCCTTGCGCGATAGCAGAACGTTGGCCGTCAGCCATTTTTCGAACGGATCGTTCGAGCTGCCGAATTCCTGGGTCACGCTCTGCGAGTACTTGGCCGTCGCAGCAACCGCGATCGCCCATTTTTCCTTGTCGCCTTCGGTGGTCTTGAGCTTGTCGACAATCTGGCTGTGATAGGCCGCCTTCTTCGTGGGGTCGTGGGTGGCGTTCTCCGCGGTGAACAGCGCCTGGAGCTGCAGCATCTCGCCGCCGCCCGAGGATGTCGCCTGCGCGCCCATGCACTTGGCGCCCTCTTCGCTGTTGCCCATCTGCATGTAGGTGGTGCACAACCCCTGATGGGCGGGATTGTACTGCGCGGTCTCGGCACCGCCTTCCATGATCTGCTTGAAGTCGGCGATCGCCTTGTCGTATTCCGACTTGTCGAATTTGCCGAGCTCGCGCTCGGCGTAGGCGCGGCCGAGCAGGTTCTCGCGCACCAGGTTGGGCTCGAAGATTACCAGCGTGCTCTCGGTGAAGCCGTCGATCGCCTCGTTGAGCAGCTTTTTGGACATCGTCGAGTCGCCGGAATAGACCGTGGTCGCGCCCTGGAACCGCAACCATGACAGGGGATACAGCGCCTGCAGCGAAAGCTTTTCAGGCTCGGTGTAATCGCACTGACCACCGTTATCCATCTGCTCGATACAGTCGTCTTTCTTCTTCTTCCACGTGGTGTACATCGTGCTGAGCGCGTCGTCGATTTGATTGTAGGTTGGTCCCAGCGCCGATCGATCGACTTTGCCGCTCGAAGAGACCTTGGCGAACTGCGCCTCGAGCCGGTCGAGGTCGCTTATCACCTCGCCCGCCGTGCTCGGATCGGTTCTGGCCGCGGACATCTTGCCCTGGATACTCGAGAGCTGGGACTGGATGTCCCCCAGGCTCTGCGCACGTACGGCGCTGGTGGCGAACACCAACGCGCCGATAACCGCAATTGTCACCGACGCGCGGTGAACCATCGAAAGTGACTTCATTTTTATACGCCCCACGTGGTCTGGCTTGGAAAAGGCTCGCCCTAAATAAGGATAATCCCCATAGATCGTCAAGCGATCTTTAATCTTTGCGTAACCATGCTCAAATTGGCAAGCGAGTTAATCCGGGCCGCGCGAGCCTCGCATAGCTCCTGCGAAGGCTGCTTCGGATCGAGCAGAACCGCGAAAAACCCAAGCGCGCGCGCAGGCTCGAAGTCATGCTGGAGCGAATCGCCCACATACATCGCCTCGGCGGCGCCAGTCCGATGCCGCCCCAGGGCGGTATCGAAAATCTCGCGCCGCGGCTTCGCGTACCCTGCTTCCGAGGAAATCGTGATCGAGTCGAAGTATGCGCGCAGCCCCAGGCCTTCGAGCAGTCCGTAAAGCCGAAAATCGAAGTTCGAGATAACGCCCAACTCGAACCCCGACCGCTTAAGACCGGCCAGTGTCGCTACCGCCGCCGGATCGATCTCCCAATGCGCGGGATCGGCAAAGTATGCGAACAGCGCCTCGAAGCATCCGTCGAGATTGGGGAACGCGCCTAATCCGGCAAAGCTCTGCGCGACTACTGCGCGCCACCATCCGCGTTCGAGCGCGCGCAGCTCGTCGGCGTGGTGGCCGGGGCCGAACGCGATCACCGGCGCCGACG
>JBAPSR010000562.1:0-13657 GCA_049281755.1 Binataceae bacterium (SeqCode) | reverse complement strand
GTCACCACCGACGCGAGCGGAAGATGGTCCGGGCCGTGGATCACGTCCAATGTCTTCTCGCCGGTATGGGACCGGCTGCTCGGCTGGATGACGCCCGAGAGCACGACCGGCGAGCAGAAATTCGACGTCGAGCTTGGCTACCAGGGCAGCAGGATCAATATCAGGCTCAACGATTATTCCGACGAGACCGGAAAGGGTCCGAGCCTGCTCACCACCATCGTCACGCGGCCCGACGGCACTCATATCGAGACCGCGCTCTCGGAACAGGTGCCGGGAGAATTCTCCGGCTCGATCGACGCGCCCGCGCCGGGCACGTACAACATCAGCGTGCGCGCACCCGGCGACACGACGCAGACCTTCCCTCCGCTTGCCTACACGGTAAGTCCCGCCGTGCTCGCCGAGGTTCCGCGTCCCGCGCCGAACTACGGACTCTTGGAGCGCCTGGCGTCGGCGACCGGCGGCCGATTGAATCCTGACGTTTCCGCGGTGGGACTCGGACGCCCCAACCTCGAGCGGCGCAAGTCGCTCAGTCCGTTTATAATTATTGCGGCGATGATCATCCTGATCGGCGAAGCGCTGGTGCGCCGGCTGACGGCGTAGCAATCGAGACCCGAAATGAAACACGACGACGACGGCAACGCGATTCATGCGAATCATCACGTGCAGCATCGGTTTCCCGCCGAGGTAAAATTCTGCGCGCTATGCGGCGCGGAGATGGAGCTGCGCACGATCCTGCCGGATCGAAAACGGATGCGCGCGTGTCCGCGATGCGGTTTCATCTTTTTTCCCTCGCCGAAGCTGGTCGCGGGGTGCGTGGTGGTCAAGGACGGACGGGTCCTGCTGCTGAAACGCGGAATCGAGCCGGCGCTTGGAAAATGGACCTTCCCCGGAGGCTTCGTCGATTTCGCGGAGCCTGCCGCAGACGCGGCCGCGCGCGAGACGCTCGAAGAGGTTGGAATCCGCGTGCATCTCGGCCCGCTTCTGGGCGTGTACACTGATCCGATCAATGCGAAGGCGCAGGTGATCGTCTATCTGGCGACTCCCGCCGAAGGTGAGCCAACGCTTTCGGAAGAGGCAACCGAGATTCGCTATTTCACGCCTGAAGCTATCGTGTGGAACTCTCTGGCGTTTCGGAGCACGCACGACGCGCTGACCGATTGGATTCGATCGGTCAAATCAATCTAGAAATCCTGAATTTCAATATTCACGGCTCATTTCCATAGATTTTCATTAGCGGCATTGCGCGCTTGGTGCTAAAATATTCATGTCACGGCCGCCGATGACCATGGCAACTCTGCTCGGGAGGTTATCTGCTATGGAACGGGTGGAAGTGGTTGGGGTCAATACTTTCGTACTGCTCACAAAGCAGTTAGGTCCGAACTGCTGGTGCTGCGACATGTACGAGCGCCACGACAACGCCGAGGCTGATTCCTTCGTGCTCGAAGATTTCGGCGAGAGCGAAATCGAAGCCATCGCGATGGCGATGACCGACGCGCACGAACCCAAGCATCTGCGAGGTCACTAGCCGCGGCTATTCAAGGGCGTTCCTGCGCGCCTTGCGCACTCGGCACGAGCACTAAATCCTGGCGCCGCGCGGCGGGATCGCCTGCCGTTCGAATTCGCGGGCGATCGTTTCAATTGTATCGGCCTGCGCGGCCGGCTTGTCGTCGCGAATCCTGACAATCCGCGCAAAGCGCAACGTCATCCCGGCTTCGTACTGCGGGCTGCGCTGGATGTCGTTGTATGCGACCTCGACCACAACCTCGGGGCGGACGGTAACGACGCCGTGCGCCTCTTCGGTCTTGAGCGCGAGCAGCCGCTCGGTCATCGCTTCGAACTCCGTGTCGGTAAGTCCCTTGAACGTCTTGCCGATCTCGCTCATGCGGCCGGTGGGTTCGTCGCGCGCCGCAAGATGATAGTTCGAGAGCCATCCGTGACGCCGCCCGTAGCCCCATTCGGCGGCGACGATCACCAGGTCCAGCGTCCGCGCATGCTTGATCTTGACCCATCCGCGCCCGCGCGCGCCCGGCGTGTACGCGCTCGCAAGCGACTTCGCGACCACGCCTTCGAATCCGTTGGCGATCGCGTCGGTGAAAAATTTCTCAGCCTCGGGCAGATTCGGGCGCTCGATCCGTGTGACCAGCTCGAGAGCCGCACCCGACGCGACTTCGTCGAGTATCGCGATCCGCTCCGCGTACAGGCGATCGATTAACAATTCGCGATCGAGCCCGAGAATATCGAACAGGTAGAGCCGCACCGGCTGCTCAGCGCGCAACTTTTCAATTTCGCGCACTCGGCCGAACCGGCGCATCAATTCCTGGAAGGCTCGCGGACGCCCGTCGCTATCGACCGCGATTACTTCACCGTCGAAGATTGCGTTGCGCGAGCCCAGCCGCGCCATAATTTCGGCGATCTCAGGCAGACTCGGCTTAATCTCGTTCATCCGGCGCGAAAAAATTCGCGTCACGCCATCCATGTGATGAATCTGCACGCGCGCGCCGTCGAGCTTGTGCTCGAAGGCGATTTCGGAACCGATCATCGCGAACGCCTCAGCGATGTCCGCCGCCGGCTGCGCGAGCATCGGGCGCAGCGGCTTGATCGTGCGCGCACCATGTCCGGGAGCCGCGCCCGGTTTGGGCGCGGTCCCACCCTCGCGCACGATTCGCACCACGCGGCCGAGATCGCCCTCGAGCATGTTGATCCGCCGAACCTCGGCAACCGGCCGATTGGCCATTTTCGCGATGGCCTCGAGCAGGATTCCTTCGCTGACGCCGTGGCGCATCTCGCGCACCAGGATTTTGGCGATGAACTTGGCCTCGAGATTCGAGGCGCGTGCGAACAACGCCTGCAGCGTCTCGAGTTTGCGCGCGCGTGCGCGGCGTCCTTCGATCTCGGCGATTTCGCGAAACGTGCGATCAACTTCGGTGATCGTCAGCGATGGTTCGGGCTCGGCCGGACGCAGCCGCAGGACCATTTCGATCGCCTCGCCGAAATCCTCGGCGGCGGTAAAGATATCTTCGCCCTGATCTTCGGCGCCGGTGATTGCGGCGGCGATTTTCCAGATCGCGCGGCCGCTGATCTGCAAGCGTTTTTCATCGCCCTGGGCAAGCGCGCGCCCGATCATGAAGCGCGCCGCGATTTCCGCTTCGTCAATCTCGAGCGCGCCGAGGAAGCTCCCGACCGCTTGCGCCATCTGGAGACGGCTCTGGGTCTGGCCGAGTTCCTGGCAGACGATCGCGAAATCCGCAAAAGACGCCACCTCGCGAATTAACTCCGCGCCGCGCGGACGGCGCAATAGCCGCGCGCTGCGTTCATTGGAGATCCATCGGCAGGCCGACGTAGTTCTCGGCCAGGCTCTGCGATGCCGCGCGCGAGCCGGTCAGGTAGTCGAGCTCCGCCATCTGGCGGCGCGCGTCGAAGGCGTTTTCGTCGTCGAGGCGATGGAGCATCGAGGTCATCCACCACGAGAAGCGCTGCACCTTCCACACGCGCCTGAGGCAAGTCTGCGAGTAGCCGTCGAGCCGCGCGCGATCACCCGAGCGATAAAATTCCTCGAAGCAGCGCGCCAGCACGCGCACGTCGGCGATCGCGAGGTTGAGCCCCTTGGCGCCGGTCGGCGGAACGATATGCGCCGCGTCACCGGCCAGAAACAGATTGCCGAACTGCATCGGTTCGGCAACGAAGCTGCGCATCTCGGTTATGCCCTTCTGCGTGATCGGGCCGTGCTTGAGCGTCCATCCGCCGTCGATCTCGAAGCGCCGTTCGAGTTCGTCCCAAATCCGATCGTCGGGCCAGTCCTCCAGCTTCCCGTCAGGCGCGCATTGCAGATACAGCCGCGTGAGCTCCGGCGAACGCATGCTGTGCAACGCAAAGCCGCGCTCGTTGCGCGCATAGATCAGCTCGTCCGACGACGGAGCGACGGCCGCGAGAATCCCGAGCCACGCGAAAGGATAGACGCGCTCGTAGATCGTGAGCGCAGTGGCCGGGATGCTCGGGCGGCAGATGCCGTGGAATCCGTCGCATCCTGCGATGAAATCGCAACGCAGCTCGTGCTCGGCGCCACCGCTCTTGAACCGGATCGCGGGCGCGACGCCATCGAATCCATGCACGCTCACGTCTTTGGATTCGAAGAAAATCGGACCGTTCGCCGCGATGCGCGCATCCGTTAGATCTTTGATGACTTCGTTCTGTCCGTATATCGTTATCGCCGCGCCGCCGGTGAGTTCGCTCAGATCGATCCGATGCCTCCTGCGCGCGAAGCGAAGCTCGATACCATGATGCACCAATCCTTCGCGCTTGAGCCGCGCGCCGACGCCCGTCGCCATCATCAGATCGACGGTGCCCTGTTCGAGCACGCCGGCACGCACCCGCTCTTGCACGTATTTTCTGCTGCGCGCTTCGATCACGACGGACTCGATGCCGCCGCGATGCAGCAGATGCGCGAGCATCAGACCCGCTGGGCCCGCGCCTATGATTCCAACTTGCGTGCGCATGCGTTACCGCCCGCGCAACCCGCGGGCGCGCCCGTCACCCGATCGGATGCGCCTTCAGAAACGGTACAAAGGTCTTCAAGAACTCCGGACGCGCCTCAGTAGTAAAGCCGTGGCCCGCGTTCGCGAGGAGTTTCAGCTTCGCGCCGGGAATCTGCTCGGCCAGAAGCTCCGAATTGCGCGCAGGAATCAAAACGTCGTCAGCGCCCGTGATCACCAGGGCCGGAGCTTTGATCTGTCCCAGCCGAGCCCAAGTGTTGAGCGTATAGGTGCCCTCGAGTTGGCGCTGGAACGCGAACGGCGGAGTCGGATGTTTGAGGAAGCTCGGGATGCGCGCCTCGAGTTCCGCGCGATGTTCCTTGATATAGCCCGCGCTCAGGCTGAGCGGCCATCCACGGCGGATGATCTCTTCCGGCGCGACGCCGACGCGCGGCGCGGTCAACACCTTGAGCGATTCCGCGGGAGGCGGCACCGCATGCTTTCCACCCGGCGTGGTGCATCCGAGCACCAGCGCCGCGGTGCGCGAGGGATGGCGCAGCGCGAACTCCTGCGCGATCATTCCGCCCATCGAGACGCCGAAAATATGCGCGCGCGGAATCTTGAGCCCGTCCAGCACGCCCGCGGCGTCGTCGGCGAACATCGCGATCGAGTACGGCTCGTCAGGCTTGTCGCTCTGCCCCGTGCCGCGATTGTCGAAAGTGATCACGCGGAAGTCGCGCGCCAGATCCTCCACCAACTCCGGGTCCCACGCCGCCGAACTTGCGCCCAGTCCCATGATCATCAAGAGCGGCTCGCCCGCTCCGTGGATATCGTAATGCAGATTCACATCGCCGACTTTTATTTTTGGCATCCCCGGTTCCTCCGTTGTGGATGACCCAGAGACTAGCGCGGGCAACGCTCGCACGTGAAGTGCCGCGCGCGGAGTCAGGCGGCGGTAGATGCAGGCTGGGCGGCAGGAATCTTAAGCGTGGCCGCTGGAAGCTCGCTGCGCCGGCATCGCATGATCAACTCGCCGCCGGCAATATACGCGACTTCGTCGACGCTGAAACCGTGGCGGGTCACCAACTCGGTCAGCTTCGCGCGGGTGTAGTGGGTGATGTGCTCGTCCTTGTAGCCACCGGGCATCAGGAAGCCGTAGATCGGCTCGATCGTCCGCCACGCGCGCGTCGCATAGTCGGGAGTGCCGAGAATCAGCTTTCCGCCGGGTACCAGGACGCGCCGCATCTCTGAGAACAGGACTTCGTCGAACGGAATATGCTCGATCACCTGCGAGCTGATCACGCAATCGAAGCTATGATCGCGAAACGGCAGCGCGAACGCCGAGCCGCGCACCAGCGGCATCCGGTAGCGCGACAGAAAACGCAGCTTCGAGAAATTGAAATCCATTCCGACCACGTTGTTGAGGCTCTGCACGATCAGGCTCGAGCCGCAGCCCGCGTCGAGCACCCGATCGGAACCGCGGGCCCATGAAACGGCGATCTTATGGCGCCGCCGATGCCACCATCGCTGGACCGGAATCACGCTGTAGAAACCGCGCTCGTCGTAATCAGCGGAATCAAGCGAGTTGCGCAGCTTCCACAATTTGGCGCAGCGCTTGGCGATGCTCCAGCCGAATTTCAGCAGCTTCGCGTGCGACGCGCCTGCGCCGCGCGGAAAATAGGTGAAGGGTACCTCGGCCAGGTTGAAGCCCTGCGCATACGCGCGCACCAGGATTTCCTCTTCAGCCTCGAAGTTCGTGGAATCAAACTTGAAGCCGGTGGTCACGGACCGCCTATAGAGCCGGTATCCGCTCGAGACGTCGCGCACCGGCAGCGAGAGCACGCGGCGCAAGACCGCGCTCATCAGCAAGCTCGAAAGCTTGCGCGTAAACTCGGTGTAGGCGACGCCGCCGCGCACGTAGCGCGAGGCGATCACGATGTCGCCGCGGTCGCGTGCGCGCCAGATGCGCGGAATAAAATCCGGGTCGTGCGATTGATCCGCGTCGAGCTTCAAAATCCATTCGCCCTGCGCCTCGGCAAATCCGGTCTCGAGCGCGCCGGCGTAACCGCGTCGCCGCTCCTGGACCATCCGCGCGCCCACCGCCTGGCAAACTTCCGCGGTGTCGTCGGTCGAACGCCCGTCGACCACCAGCACTTCATACGAAATGCCCTCGCGCCCGAGAATCGTTTTGATCCGCGGCACCAGAACCCGCAGGTTTTCGGCTTCGTTGATCGCGGGAATTAATACGGTGAGATCCATAGGTGCGATTGACGCGGCTGCAATTGGTTTATTCGGATTCGACGCTCAAGGGAATATCAACCGCGCGAGTGCCGCTTGCGGGCGCGGCAATCCCGCCGTAGTTTCAGTAGAGCGGCGGAGGTGGAGGGGCAATTGATGCGAGCGCGAATCGATTCCGGAAATAATCTCGAATATCGCACGAATAGAGCTCTCGCGACGGCCGCGTTCGTAGCCTTCGCACTCATGATGCCTGCGCGAGCTGCCTTTGCGGCGCGCCGGCGCCCGGCCGCCGCGCACGCTGCGACGCACGCCGCAAAAGAGGCTCCGCCTGAGATCGCATTGTCGGATATCCACGTGCTCGGCGATCGCCCCGCGCCGTTCGCGCTCGACGCCAAAGCCGCGATGTTGATCGACGCGGCCACTGGCACCGAGATTTACGCATACAACGAGCATCTGAAGATGCAGCCCGCCAGCCTCGCCAAGCTGATGACGTTCTACCTCACGCTCGATGCGCTCTCGACCAAGCGCATCGCGCTCGATACGCCAATCCCGATAAGCGAACAGGCGTGGCGCTTGTCGATGGACCAATCGGTATCGCGGATGTTCCTGGGCGTCGGCCAGCAAGTTCAGGTGCATGACCTCCTGTTCGGTCTGATGGTCTCCTCGGGCAACGACGCCGCGGTGGCGCTGGCCGAGTATCTGGCCGGCAGCACGGACGCGTTCACCGAGCAGATGAACGCGAAGGCGAAAAAGATCGGCCTGGTCGAGACGCACTTTATGAATCCCGACGGCCTTCCGGTTGAAGGCGAATACACCACCGCCGCCGACATGACGAAGCTCGCGCGCACGCTGCTCGAACATCATCCCGAGGCGGTCACCTATACGTCGGCCAAGGAATTTACTTTCGACAAGATCAAGCAGCGGAACTTCAACACGTTGCTCTTCTATGACGCGCGCGTTGACGGGCTTAAAACCGGTCACGTTGACGAGGCGGGTTATCATTTGGTCTCATCGTCGAACTCGCAAGGGATGCATCTGATCTCGGCGGTGATGGGCACGCCGAGCTCTGAGAAGCGGCGCACCGAAACTGAAAAGCTGATCGACTGGGCGTTTCGGACCTATGTGACCGCCAAACCGGATTGGCACGGCGTGGTGCCTGCGACGATTCCCGTGTTCTACGGCACGGCCGACACGGTCGCGATCGCGCCGGTAAGCCAATCGGCGGTCACCGTCGTGCGCGGCCAGGAAGGCAAGGTCATCCTGCAATGGACCCCGGCGGCGAAGTACGCCGACGCGCCAGTAGCAAAAGGCGCGCAAGTGGGAGCCGTCGCGCTGGTCGTGGACGGAAATCCGCAGGGGTCGATCGCGGTGGTAACGCAGGCATCGGTCGCGCGCGGAGGAATTTTCAAACGGCTGCGCGATCACTTCCGGCGCAGATAGCTGCGAAAGCAGCTGACAGATATACGGCTACGCTGCCAGAGTTTCGAGCAGAGACTTCGCGGCGATCAGATCGCGCGTGCTGAATCCTTCGGTGAACCAGGCATAGACGGGCGCGAGCGCATCACGCGCGTCGGCGCGGCGTCCGGTGGCCGCGAGCAGATGCGCGAGCGTGGTCGCGGCTTTTAGTTCCCAGGACTTCGCGCCCTGGGTGCGCGCCACTGAAATCGCGTTGCGGAAAAGCTGCTCGGCCGCAGGGTGGTCGCCGGAGGTCTGAAGGATCAGCTCTCCGCGCAGCCGCAAAAGCTCGGCTTCGTACATCCTCTCGCCCTCGGTTTCGAGATACGAGGCGCATTCGTCGATCGCAGCGATACCTTCGTCGAATTTTCCCGCCGCCAGGCACGCGTCCGCGAGCAGGACGAGGCCATAGCGATAGACCAGATCACCACCGGCATTGCGCAACTCCTCGAGCCCGCGCCGCAGCAGCGGAAATCCGTGCTCCGCGTTGCCTGACTCGATCAATTGAGTCCCAAGCGACATCTCGCCGGCTCCTATCCATTGCGGAAATCCGTGCGTGCGGGAAATTTCGAGCAGTGCCTGGCAGTTCACCTGGATATCGCGAGCGGCGCCGGTTAAGCCGCTCACCGCAATCGCAAACTGCAATGCCATCGCGATACTGTGCGGACGCCCAAGCCGCTCAGCCAGAGCGCGCGCCTCGGCCATCCGCGCAACGCACTGATCAGGGTAGCCTGTTACCCAAAGCAGCCACGAGAGCTGGCACCTGCTCGGCACGACGGCGACGTTCGGCAAAGGCAGGAAGGTTTCGAGATCGGAGTTGTAGATTTCTACCGCGATCTCGAGATTCTCGCGCGCGGTGCTCAGGTCGCCCGACCAGAAGCTGGTCGCGCCCATCGCGGAGGCGGCCCCGGCTATCGCAATTGGAAGACCAGCTTGGCGCGCAAGTGCCATGAGACGCTCCGCGAGTGCGCGCGCCTCAAACAGCCGGCCGCGCGCGAACTCCGCGCCCCATAGTCCTATAATCACCGGAAAGATCTCCGGCGAGTCGCCGACCTTGCCCAGCAACTCGCCGGCGCGGGCAAGAATCGGCTGCAATTCCGGAGAGGCGAAGCCGCGCACCGCGACCAGCATCGTTCCGAGCTCGGTATAGAAGGCGAGTTGGCGCCGCGTGCGAGCGGGTGAATCGGGAGTGCCCGCCAGAAGCTCAATTGCGGAATTGATATTCCGAATCGCGTCGTCGTAGGCCGAGCGTTCCCGTCCTTGCACGGCGGCACGCTCGAAGTAATCGATCGCTTTGTCAATATTGCCGCTCTTGCCGTAGTGATTCGCCAGCTCGGGCAGGCAGTCCTCGATTTGCGCGGCGTAGAGCTCCTCGAACGCCGCGGCGGTCCGCTCATGAATCGCGCGGCGGCGCTCGCGCAGCACGGAATCGTAGGCGACCTCCTGCGTCAGCGCGTGTTTGAAGGTGTATTCAACGTCCGGCAGCGCGGGCTGCTCGTAGATAAATTCGGCGGCCTGCAGCTCGGCGAGCATCGTGGCGAGCAGATCGTCGTCGATTCGCGTGACTCGCCGGACCAACTGCAGGTGAAACTCTTTTCCGATCACCGACAGGGTTTGCAGCAAATCCTTTTGCGCGGCAGGAAGCCGGTCAATTCGTGCCGCGAGAATTCCCTTAACCGTCGCGGGAATCTGAATCCCGTGCAGCGGCTTGGCAATCGTGACCTCGCCAGACGCGCCGCGCGCGAGCACACCCTGCTCGAACAGCGTCTGCGCCATCTCCTCCATGAAGAATGGATTGCCCTCGGTGCGCGCGATGACGAGATCCTTGATCGGCGCGAGCGCCGCGCCAGCACCGACGAGCGCGTCGAGCAGTTCGCGCGCATTGTCCGGACCCAGCGGATCGAGCCGTAGCTGCGTGTAATGGGCGCGGGCGCTCCATTCGTGCCGATAGGTCGGACGATAGTTCACAAGGATCAGAACGCGCGCGGTCGCGATCGAATCGGCCAGCAGATTCAGCAGCGCCTGGGTCTCGGCGTCGATCCAGTGCAGATCCTCGAACACGATCATCAGAGGCTGGTTAAGGCTCTCGCGCAACAGGATTCGCTTGACCGCGTCCTGCGTGCGGCGCCGGCGCACTCCCGCATCCATCCCCTCCATCGCGGATTCTGCGCCCGCAACGCCAAGCAGCGCGAACACATACGCAAGCGCGTCTTCGAGTGCGCGATCGAGCGCGAGCACCTTGCCAGTGATCTTCTCGCGCCGCGAGCGGTCGTCGTCGGCGCTCGCGATTCGAAAATATCCGCGCAGCAAATCGATCAGCGGCAGATAAGCCGACGCGCGGCCGTGCGAGACGGAGACCGCCTCGAGCACCAGCCATCCGCTTTGCGAGGTCTGCTTGAATTCGTAAAACAGGCGCGACTTGCCGACTCCCGCGTCCGCGACCGCCGCGATAATCTGGCCGTGTCCTGCTCCCGCCAGCGCCGCAATGCGTTTCATCTGCTCGAGTTCGGCCACACGCCCGACAAAACGCGAAAATCCCCGGCTGGCCGAGCGCTGTAGTCGGGTGCGCAACGGCCCGAGCCCTACTACTTCGTAAACCTCGATCGGGTCGGAGACGCCTTTGATCCGCGCCGCTCCGAGCGCCTTCAGCTCGAAGTATCCCGCGGCCATGCGCGCGGTCTCCTGCGCGATCACGATCGAACCCGAGGGCGCCAGCGTCTGCATCCGCGCCGCGAGGCTCATCGAATGGCCGATCGGAGTGTATTCGGTATGCTCCGCGTCGGTGCGAATCGATCGGATAAGCGCCTCGCCGGTGTTGATGCCGATGCGGATCTCGACCAGAGGGTTGCCCGCCGCCCGAAGGCGCGCCGCGTACTTGCGCAGGTCTTCCTGCATCCGCAATGCCGCATACAACGCGCGCTGCGGATGGTCCTCGTGCGCGATCGGCGCGCCGAACAGCGCGAACACACCATCGCCGGTGGACTGGACGATATAGCCCTCGTAGCGATGCACCGCGTCGATCATCAGGACCAAGGCCGGATCGACGATCGCGCGCGCCTGCTCGGGATCGAGGTCTTCGATCAAATCCATCGAACCTTTGATATCAGCGAACAGCGCGGTGACAGTTTTACGCTCGCCGTCTTGCCCATCGCCGGCCGACGCGGCGCTCTCCGGATTGACGCTGACAATGGCTCCTGCAGCGGGCGCAACGGCTGGAGCGCCCGCCGAGCGGACGGGACTTCCAGCGCCGAGCGGCGCGGCGCATTCGCCGCAGAACTTGAACGTTTGTGGATTGTCGAAGCCGCATCGCGGGCATCGGTTGCGCAGCGGTGCGGCGCAGTTGCCGCAAAATTTCATTCCGGCAGGATTCTCGTCGCCGCACGCCGCGCACTGCATAGCCAACCGCTCCGCTTATTCGCGGCGCAGCGCACGGCCCGGCCGCGCACCGGTATGATGCCCGTCGCGCGCGACGACGGTTCCGTTGACGACCACGTGGCTCAGCCCGTCGGGATATTGCCGCGGATCCTCGTAGGTTGCGGTGTCGGCAATTTTCGCCGGATCGAAAATTACCAAGTCGGCGAAAAATCCCTCGCGCACGAATCCTCGCCCCGAGAGATGAAACTTTCGCGCCGGCATCCCGGTCATTCGATGAATCGCGTCAGCAAGCGTCAGCACGTGCTCGTCGCGTGCGTATCGTCCGAGCACGCGCGCAAAGGTGGCGTAGAGGCGCGGATGCGGTTTGCTGCCCGCGGGTACACCGTCGGAGCCAATCATAGTCGTCGGATGACGCAGGACGGTGCGCACGTCGGCCTCGTCCATCGTCTCGACAATCACGAATGCTCCCGGCTCTTCTGCCGCGATCCGTTCGGCCGCCGCGCGCGAGGGCAGCTTCCATCCCTCGCAAAACGCGGCGAGCGTCTGGCCTTCCCAATCCGGGTGTTTCGGCGTGGACGCGAACCGCAGTTTTTCGGGCGGAACTTTGCCAATTCCACCGTGTGCCGGACCGTCATCGAGCGCGCCGTTCTGGATCACCGCGCCAAGCTCCGTCGAACCCGCGGTGTACGGATACTGATCGGCGGTGACGTCGATTCCGCGGGCACGCGCCGCTTCAATCAGGCCGAGCGATTCGCGCACGCGCCCCCAATTCTCCTTTCCCGACGCCTTGTGATGCGAGATCTGCACGGCGACGCCCGCTTCCTCTCCGATCCGAATCGTTTCGCGGACGGAATCGAGCAGACCGTCCGCCTCGTTGCGCATGTGGCTGGCGTACAGGGCGGTCGTGCCGCGCATCTCGCGCGCGAGCGCGACTATTTCTTCGGTGGCGGAATAGCGGCCGGGCTCGTAGATGAGACCGGTGGAGAGTCCGACCGCGCCGGCCGCAATTCCCTCTGCTACCAGCTCGCGCATCGCGTCTGTCTCTGCGGCAGTCGCATAGCGTCGTTCATTTCCCATCGCAGCCAGCCGGATGGTTCCGTGACCGACCAACGCTGCGACGTTGAGGCTCGGCGGATCGCGATCCACGGCTTCGAGATAACCCGCGTAGCCTTGCCACTGCGGAAACCTCGAGTCGTGATGCATCGCACCAAACATCAAGCTCGCGACAGGAAATGGCGCGGCGCCCAATCCACAATTTCCGACGACATCAGTCGTCACGCCCTGCATCACCTTGAAATCCATCTCGGGCGTGGCGAAGACCGCAAAGTCGTCATGGCTGTGAACGTCGATAAAGCCGGGCGCAACCGCATGCCCGCGCGCATCGATTTCAGCCGCGCCGTTG
Source organism: Binataceae bacterium (SeqCode) (assembly GCA_049281755.1). GTDB lineage: Bacteria > Desulfobacterota > Binatia > Binatales > Binataceae > JBARDN01. Next base: position 718 of record JBAPSR010000562.1, on the reverse strand, counting down.
CCAGCGATCGTTCCGACCGCTGCGATCCGATCGCCTTTGATCGCCAGATCCGCGCGAAGGGGACCGTCGGCGCTGCCGTCGAAGACTGAGCCGCCCCGAATCACCAAATCCCACTGCGCTGCCATGCCGGAAACCTCCGCGAGCGTAAGTCGCGCGCGCTATTTTGCCGCGAACCGCGCCGGCGAGAGTATCGCGGCGTCGAATCGCTTCGTTGCTCCGTGCGCAATCAGGTCCGCCGCTATCTGTCCGATTGCGCCGCTGCTCTCGATTCCGAATCCTGCCTGCCCCGCGAGCCAGAAGAAACCTGGCAAGCTCGCGTCTTCGCCGACTACCGGAATCGCGTCGGGCGAGAAGGTGCGCAGCCCCGCCCATCGGCGCTTGAGCGCGTGTGGCACCAATGCCGGCGCGAGCGCGCGCAGCCGCTCGATCGCCGCCGCGATCGTTTCGTCATCAGGTTGCGCGTCGCACGGCGCCATCGGAACCTGGTCCATCGGGCTTAGCATCAGGCCGCCCGATTCCGGCGCAAAGTAAACCTGGTCGGCCTCGCTGATCACGAAAGGCCATCCGCGCACATCCAGATCGGGCGGCGGATCGAACAGCACGATCGAGCGCCGGCGCGGTTCGAGCCGAATCCGCGATGCGCCCGCGAGCTTTGCAATCTCGCCAGCCCACGCTCCCGCCGCGTCGACGACCAATCGCGCGGTGAGCCGCCCGGCAG